>JBBIPX010000024.1:0-33885 GCA_037442625.1 Desulfobacteraceae bacterium | reverse complement strand
TTGATGTTGATTCCCTCTTCTCCGAATTTGGTGGTGATTCGGGCCAGCTCGCCGGGCCGGTTCTCCAGTTCGATGGCGATCACCGGCATCACATCGAACACGTACTCGTTCTGTGACAGCAGATCCACGGCCTTGTCCGTGTTATTGACCAGAAGCCGGATCAATGCATGTTCCGCGGAATCCTTTCGCATGGAATTGTAGCTGGAAGCCGAGGCTATCCGCTTCAGCGATTTTCCCCTTGCCTGGAAAAGCTCTTTTACATAACTGGATGCGTCCTGAATGGTCAGCGCATCGATGTTGACTCCGGCATCGGCCAGCAGATAGGATAATTTACCCAGCTCTCCGGGTACGTTTTGCAAGAATAACGATATTTCGGTTCGAACCATGACGTTTTTCCTCCGTAGCTTGCATGAGTTGACTTTTTGCAAGGCCAGCATATTTAACGGGAGCAGATATTTTCATGCTGCCAAATGCATATCAGTGCATACTACGTTATTGCCAACTTATCAATACCGTGCCGGAACCTCCAAGAAGTTTTTTTTGAAATATCAGAGCTTCCGCCATTCATTGACAAACCTGAAAAGGGGCTTAAATTAGAGCGCATGGAAACAGCCTGAACAAATAGCCCCGATTCCATGGCCGCCGGAATCATCGGATTTTTCTGGCGGCATACTCTGGGGGTATTTTCGGGAATTTATGACCGGCTTGTCAATTGGAAGAAATCACGGCGCCACAGCTTAATGTGTGCGTAAACGGAGGACGATATCAATGTACGAGACCAAAGAACAGGTCCTGGAGCAAGTGCTTTCCCAGGAAAAACCACACTGCCCGCACTGCGGCATGGAAATGAACATCTGGGAAGTACCATCGATTCCGGTGGGTGACGGACTGGGGTGGGGAACGCCCTATTTGTTTCTGTGCTTTAATGATGATTGCAAGCTCTACAAAGAGGGCTGGGAAAACTTAAAAACAAATTATTCGCATCATGCGTCCTATCGGTGCATGAATTACCCGGGCACCCAACAGTTTGAGCTGATGCCCGTTTTCAGCCCGATGGGCGGCACGGGGCAGATTATCGACAGTCAGGTTCTGGCTCAGGAAGAAATACTGAAGGAAAACACCAAAAAAGGGTTTTCCATTCTGGCGGACTGTTATGTCGCCAAGGATTCGCCATCGGTTCTCAGAATGATTCTGGACCCCACGGAACCTTCCAGGGTCCGGTTGAAAGCCGCCGAGATGATCGGCGATATCGGCGATCTGGACGCCATTGAACCGCTGAAGGGCCTTAAGGTGGGAAACCAGCTCATCCAGGAAAAACTGGATGCATCTGTTCAAAAAATCCATGAACGGTTTTTTACGCGGGAATGCCCGTTCTGCGCGGAAATCATCAAAAAAAGAGCTGCCGTCTGCAAGCACTGCAACCGGGAAGTCGCCGGTCTTTAGATCTTTAGCTCCAATATCAAGGCAAATCAGGACGGCTTGGTAAAACCACCCAAGCGTCACGCAATTTCACTAGGGGAACGGGTGCCCCCCCCTGCTCCCCAAGCTGTTTCACGGTAAAATCAACGACCGGCCCGTCATCAACGCCGGCTTTTCGATGTCCATAATCTCCAGAATCGTCGGGGCGATGTCGCCCAGCACACCCTCTCTCAGTCCTGCCTGCCTTCGCGCGTCATCCACCAGAATCAGCGGCACCGGATTCAGGGTGTGCGCGGTGTGGGGATGTCCGTTTTCATCTGCCATGGTTTCCGCGTTGCCATGGTCGGCCGTGATCAGGACCGCGCCTCCCATGGACTGAACTTTTTCCACGATTCTGCCCACGCAGGCATCCACGGTCTCGCAGGCGCGGATGGCCGCATCCAGAAATCCGGTATGGCCCACCATGTCCATGTTGGCAAAATTCAGCACCACCAATTGGTACGGGGTTTCATCCAATCGGGTTAGAAGCTGTTCGGTTACGGTCCTTGCGCTCATTTCCGGTTTCAGGTCATAGGTGGGAACATCCCTTGGAGACGGCACCATGCAGCGGTCCTCCAGCGGAAACGGCTTTTCCTCCCCGCCGTTGAAAAAATAGGTGACATGCGCGTATTTTTCCGTCTCCGCAATCCGCAATTGGCGAAGATGGCTCCGGCTGATGACTTCCGCCAGAATGTCCTTCAGGTTCACGGGCGCAAAGGCAACGGGCAGTGAAAACGTTTCGTCGTACTGGGTCATGCAGACATAACCGCAGAGATCGGGCGGATTCCGGCGCTCAAAATAGGGAAACTGCGCATCGTTAAAGGCGCGGGTGATCTGGCGGACCCGGTCGGAACGGAAATTAAAGCAGATCACACCGTCCCCGCCCTGAAACGTTGCGAGCGGGTGATCCCCTTTATCGGTCAGGACGACCGGCTTTACAAATTCATCTGTTTCCCCGCGCTGATAGGCTTTTTGAACGGCATCCACCGGATCCTTTTCATGAAGGCCGGCGCCTTCGGAATACAGGCGATAGGCCGCTTCGGTCCGATCCCACCGCTTGTCCCGGTCCATGGCGTAAAAGCGGCCGCAGATCGATGCGATATCTCCGTAATTATGGCGGCAGATATGCTCCCTGAGCCTTCCGATATACCCGATGCCGCTGTCCGGCGGCGTATCGCGGCCGTCCAGAATGGCGTGGACAAACACCTGCTTCAGGCCGTTATTTCTGGCCATGTCCAGAAGGGCCAGCAGATGATGGATATCGCTGTGAACCCCGCCGTCCGAAACCAGTCCGATGAGATGCAGCGCACAGCGGGCGGATTTTACTTTCGTCATGACGGATTTCAGCGTCGGATTTTCAAAAAAATCCCCTTCGCGAATCGCCTTGTTGATCCGCACCAGATCCTGATAAACGATCCTGCCGGCACCGATATTCATGTGGCCGACTTCGGAATTGCCCATCACGCCGTCCGGAAGCCCCACGGACTCTCCCGAACACAGCAGCCGGGTATTCGGGTAGCTGTTTTTCAGGCGTTTCAAATTGGGCGTATCCGCCTGCACCACCGCATTGGCGATTCGGGAATCGCGAATTCCCCAGCCGTCAAGAATCATCAGCAGGCACATCCGATGCGTCGTCATCAGTATCATCCCCCTCTGTTTCGGTTATATCGATTTGCGGGCTTTCGATCCGGATTCTGGGTACATCGGACCAGAGCCCTTCCAGATTATAGAATCGCCGGATCGGATCATAAAACACATGGATCACCACATGGTCATAATCCAGAAGAATCCAGTGCCCGGAGCCCGCGCCCTCGACCCCCAGCGGCCGGATTCGGCTGTTTCGCATCTCTTTCTGAATATGATCGGCGATGGCCATGACCTGACGGCTGGACCTGCCGCTGCAGATGATGAAATAATCGGTGATCGCGGTCATATCCCTTAAATCCATGACAACGATGTCCAGGGCTTTTTTACCCCGGGCCGCTTGAATGAAAAGATCCAGTGAGGGATCGGAAGGCAACTGCTCGGTCATTGATAATGTCCTTTACTGGAAATAATATCGGATACCGATTCCGGAACCAGAAACCGGATGGACCGGCCCTTTCGGACCAGGGACCGGACGGCCGAGGATGAGATATCCAGAGATGTCACGCCGATCAGGTGCACCGGTTGAAATTCCGGATGAGAAAAAACCGAATGCCGCCGGTCGTATTGATAGCCGGGTATCAGCACGTCCAGATATTCGGCCGCGGCATCCGGAAAATCCTGAATCTGCCCGCGGTCGCCGGCTCCCGGCCTTCCCATGACAATCAGGGGGGTTCCGGCCAGAATTCCCATAAAATCTTTCCAGGTGTGAATCTCAAGAAAGGCATCCAGGCCGAGGATTAAAAACCGCGGGTCCGTTTCCGGCAGCGTATCCGCAAAATAAGACAGGGTGTCAATCGTATAGGAGGGGCCGGTCCGCTTCAGCTCCACATCCGATACGACGAAGCCGGGATCGTTTCCAACAGCGCTTTGAATCATCTCCAGGCGGTCCGAAGGGCTGGCAATGCCGATTTGGGGTTTATGCGGCGGCAGAGCGGACGGAATCAGATAGACCCGGCCGAGGCCAAACCGCTCCCTGACCTCCAGCGCAGCCCGCAAATGCCCGAAGTGAACCGGATTAAATGTACCGCCAAAAAGCCCGATCCGCATGTGCATCCTCTCCTTACCCCTGACCCATTACCCCTGAATTCTATTCCCTGACCTGCCCGTCCCCGAACACCACGAATTTGGTGGTTGTCAGCTCTTCCAGCCCCATGGGGCCAAAAGCGTGGAGCTTGGTGGTGCTGATGCCGATTTCAGCCCCCAGGCCCATCTGGCCGCCGTCATTAAACCGGGTTGAGGCATTCACCAGCACCACGGATGAATCCACTTCCCGGACAAAGCGCCTGGCCCTTTCATAATCGCGCGTCACAATGGCATCGGTATGGCTGGAGCCGTACGCTGCGATATGCGCCGCAGCTTCATCCAGGCCGGAGACTACCTTGACGGCAAGGGTCAGGTCCAGATATTCAGCCGCCCAGTCCGCATCCGTCGCGATTTTGGCAAGGGGAAGAATCCGGCGGGTTTTTCCGCATCCCCGAATTTCAACACCGGCGGCAAAAAGCTTTTGCGCCATTTGCGGCAAAAAAACAGGGGCCGCCTGTTCATGAACCAGAAGGGTTTCCATGGCATTGCAGACGCCCGGCCGCTGCACCTTGGCGTTAAAGCATATCCTTTCGGCCATGTCGAAATCCGCCCCCTCATCCACATACACATGGCAGACGCCTTTGTAATGCTTCAGCACCGGAATCCTGGAATTCTCGACAACAAACCGGATCAGGCTCTCTCCGCCGCGGGGAATGATCAGATCGATCCATTGCTCCTGCTGCAGCAGCGCGGTGACGGCGCTCCGGTCCCTGACCGGAATGACTTGGGCGGCATCTTTCGGCAATCCGGCATCCTGAAGGGCCAGGCCGATAAGTGCTGCCAGAACCTGGTTCGAGTGATGAGCTTCGGAGCCGCCGCGAAGGATCACGGCATTTCCCGATTTCAGGCAGAGGGCCGCAGCATCGATGGTGACATTGGGCCTGGACTCATAGATGATGCCGATGACCCCCAGCGGAATCCGCACCCGGGAAACCTCAAGGCCGTTGGGTCTGCAAAAGCTGCGGATGGAAGTCCCCACCGGATCCTCCAGCAGGGCCACCTCCCGAAGGCCGTTCGTCATGGACTGAATTGTGGCATCCGTCAGGGTCAGCCGGTCGATCATGGCAGCAGATAAACCGGATTGCTGCGCCGCCGCCACATCCCTGTCATTTTCCTGCCGGATGCCGGCAGCGTTTTCCCGGATCAGCTCCGCCAGCTTCAGGAGCATGGCGTTTTTGCGGGCGGTCGGACATTTGGCCATTTCACGGGCGGCGGACCTGGCCGCCCTGGCCATGTCGATGACAACGGATTCAACACTCATGGCTTGCTCCCAATTCCGTGGTAATCACCAGATTGTCCCTGTGGATGACTTCATCAAAAGGTTTCTCCCCGAGCCGCTCCTGAATCTGACTGGACTGAAGCCCCATGATTTTTCGAATGTCCGCGGCGCTGTAGTTGACCAGGCCCGTACCCAGAATATCGCTTTGCGCGGTTTTGAATTCCACGGGCGCGCCGATCCCGAAATCGCCTTCAACGCCGACAATGCCGCTAGACAGAAGGCTCTTTCCCCGTTTGAGGACGGCGGTTGCCGCACCCGGATCGATCACGATCACGCCTTCTGGCTTCAGGGAATAGCCGATCCAGCATTTCCGGCTGGGCAGCCGCTGGCCCTGGGGAACAAAAAACGTGCCGTAGGCCCCGCCGTCAAACAGCTTTTCCAGAATGTCCGGAACATTGCCGTTGGCGATCACCATGGGAACACCGGCAGCCGTAACTTTTTTAGCAGCCTTGATCTTGCTGAGCATGCCGCCGGTACCGAGAGACCCCGGCATATCGCCGGCAGCCTTCTCCAGGCTCTTTTTATAGGTCGTGACCATGGGTATCAGTTCGGCATCGGGATTGTACCGGGGATCCGTGGCATACAGGCCGTCGATATCGGAGAGGATGATCAGCATGTCGGCATCCATCAGCAGCGCGATCATGGCCGCCAGATTGTCATTGTCTCCGAATTTGATGGATTCGATGGCAACCGTGTCATTTTCGTTGATGATGGGGACCACCTGCCAGGAAAGCAGCGTATAAAGCGTGTTTCTGGCGTTCAGATACCGCTTGCGGTTATTCAGGTCGTCACTGGTGAGTAAGATCTGGGCGACCTTGTTGCCGTAACGCTCGAACGCGTTTTCATATTCCATGATGAGACTGGCCTGGCCCACGGCGGAAACGGCCTGTCGCTTGGGAATTTCATCGGGCCTTTTGGACAGGCCGATCTTGCGGAGTCCGGCGGACATGGCCCCGGATGTCACCAGAATGACTTCCAGGCCCCGGTCGATCAGGCGGCAGATCTGGCGGCTGATGGCGCGGACGACATTCAGGTCCAGGCCGCTGTCCTCGGTCAGGACATTGCTGCCCACCTTGACAATCACCCGTTTGGCATTATCAAAACTCGTTTTCCTGTCGGGTTTCATCGGCTGCATCCAGAAAGCTGACAACGGTTGATAGCAATTCGTCGATACCCGCTCCGGTCACGGCGGATATCCGGTGCAAAGATCTTTTGGGAGAACTTTGCTCCGGATGCGATTCCATGGCCTTCTGAAAAATGTCCGCGGCGGCTTGCGCCCCCGTAAGATCCATCTTGCCGAGCACAACGATCTGCGGCTTGCTGCCGAGCAATTGGCTGTACAGGGCCAGTTCACGGTTGAGGGTGTCATAGTCCCGGAGCGGATCATCCGGATCAATCGCAGCGGCATCCACCAGATGAACCAGGAAACGGGTGCGCTCGACATGCCGCAAAAACTGAATTCCGAGCCCCGCACCCGCATGGGCCCCTTCAATCAGGCCGGGGATATCGGCGACCACAAACGCTTCGCCGCCCCACCGGGGCTTGACGACGCCTAGATTCGGAATCAGCGTGGTGAACGGATAGGCTCCGATTTTGGGGCGGGCGGAGGAAATCGCGGAGATCAGCGTGGATTTTCCGGCATTGGGAAGTCCGACCAGACCGATATCGGCGATCAGTTTCAGTTCCAGGCGAATGTTCAAGGTCTCCGCAGGTTCGCCCGGCTGGGCGAACCGCGGGGTTTGATGCGTTGCGGTTTTGAAGTGGGTGTTACCCTGCCCGCCCCTGCCGCCTTTTGCCAGGACAAAGGTTTCATCGGGGCGGACAAAGTCTTTGATGCAGTCGCCCGTATCGGCGTTGATGACCAGGGTGCCGGGCGGAATTTCAATGATCAGATCGTCGCCGTCTTTTCCGGTTCTCTGGTTTCCCTGGCCGCCGGACCCGTTTTGGGCCTTGAAATGCTTTTTGTAATTAAAGTCGTAAAGCGTGCGTTTCCGGGATGAAACGGCCAGGATAATGTCCCCGCCCTTGCCGCCGCTGCCGCCGTCCGGGCCGCCTTTGGGTATGAACTTTTCTCTGCGGAAACTGACGCACCCGCTGCCGCCCTTGCCCGACTCAACCGTAATAAGCGCTTCGTCTATGAATTTCACTCGGCATAAACGCTGACTTTTTTCCGGGTTCGGCCGTAGCGTTCGTATTTGACGACCCCGTCCATTGTGGCAAAAAGCGTATAATCCTTCCCCAACCCCACATTGTTGCCCGGATGGATCCGGGTACCCACCTGGCGAACCAGAATGTTTCCGGCCCGTACGATTTCACCGCCGAAACGTTTGACCCCTCTGCGCTGTGCATTACTGTCGCGGCCGTTTCGTGAACTGCCGCCTGCTTTCTTATGTGCCATATCCTGAAATCTCCACGTCACCTGTCGATAATCATAAAACGACAATCATAAAACCAGGTGAATCAATTCTTTTTAGATTCAAAAATCAAGAACCATTCCGGTTCAAACCCGTCATCCGGACTCAGACTTCGATACTGTCGATTTTTACGGCTGTAAAATCCTGACGGTGACCTTGTTTTTTGCGATAGCCTTTGCGGCGTTTGAATTTAAAGACGATGATCTTATTCCCGCGGTCCTGTTCCACAATACGCGCAGTGACCTTGGCGTTCTCCAGAACCGGTTTGCCGACCGAAAGATTTTCACCGTCCGAATACAGAAGCACCTGATCAAAAGCCACAGACGCGCCGACCTCACCCGGAATCTTCTCGATCCGGAGCGTTTCGCCCGCCTGAACCCTGTATTGTTTTCCGCCCGTTGCAACGACTGCGTACATATCCTTAACCCTCCTTGAAACAACCAATAAAAGACATTTTAAAATCCCCAATTTTTAACTTATTTATGAATAATGTCAAGATTTTTCTGTGACGGAAACGGAAACAGTGATATATTCCAATGCAGTTCACCTGAAGTTCACTTAAAGTTCGCCGGTACGCGCACCCCATCGAACCATCCATCGGAGTCATGGTATGAACCCTTTTTCAGAGGTTTCCATTCTACACAAAAACGGGGATAAAATCCAGCCCCTTTCAATTTATATCGCCGGCGAAGAGCCGCTTTCGATACGGATCGACGGCAAGCCCTACTCGGTTGTCATGCGCACCCCGGGAGATGAAACCGCCCATGCCGCCGGATTCTGTCTGACAGAAGGCATCGCGGACGCGCCCGAGGACATCACGGCCCTTGCCTGCTGCGACGGCGCCGACGGCAATGTGGTCACGGTGACACTGACCCGAACACGGCGGCAAAAAATCGCCGGATACCTTGACCGGCGCGGATTCATCAGCCAGAGCAGTTGCGGCATCTGCGGCAAAGAACTTGTCGCCGATATCATGACAACCATCGCTCCGCTCCGCGACGATACGCGCTTTCGCATTGCCGGCGCCATCTCCTGCCTGGATGATTTTTCCCGGCACCAGCCCCTTCGCCTGAAAACCCGGGCCACCCATGCCGCGCTGATCATCGGCGCCGGCGCCGAGGTGCTGGCTTCCGCGGAAGACGTGGGCCGTCACAATGCCGTGGACAAGGTCATCGGCAAATTGTTCCTGGACCGCACCCTTTATCTTGCAAAGGGGCTGGCGCTGTCCTCCCGGATCAGCTACGAACTAGTTCAAAAAGCCGCCCGCGCCGGAATTCCCTTCATCCTTGCCGTATCCCGGCCGACATCGCTGGCCGTGGAACTGGCTTCCCGGCTCAACATGACCCTGGCCTGCCTGGCCCCCAAAGCCGGCCTGTATGTTTTTTGCGGGGATCAGCGGCTGGTCGCCTGAACCCGTATAAGTGGGATGTATCGCACGGCCGCCGATGCGGCACTTTTTAATGAACGGGTAAATGTTGTTGATGAGGTAACTGTTGCTATGAAATCAAGATATTTCGCATGGCTTTGGACGGTGCTGATCCTGTTTGCCCCAGCCGCTTCAGAAGCGGTTGATATCAATATCGGTGCATTCAGCGACTTGGGCGGCGCAACGTCTGACGCGGGCAAGGAGTATGCAATGGGCGTTGCAGAGGCCATCCATTATATCAACGACGCCGGCGGCATCAACGGCAGGACCGTCAAACTGTTTCAGCTTGATTACGGCTACCGGATCCCCGAAGTGCTGGTCAAGTACAGCCTGCTCAAACAGAAAAAATGCGTTGCCATCCTGGGATGGGGCCCGGGAGACACCGAAGCCCTGGCGCCGGCGATTGCCGGGGATAAACTGCCGTATGTATCGGCATATTATGCCGCGCATCTCTGCGACCCCGGAAAGTCCCCCTATAACCTGTTTATTGCCACGGATTATTCCACCCAGGCCAGGGGCCTTGTCACGGCCTGGTTTGATAAAAAATGGCCGGCCAAACCGGATTTCGGGAAACGCAAACCGCGCATTGCCTGCGCCTATATGACGGCGTCCCCGTTCACCAGCGCATCCATCAAGGCCGCCAAGGATCAGGCAACGCTTCTTGGCTTTGACATCGGAGCGGACCAGGATGTTTCCCTGTTTGCCATCGACACCCAAAGCCGGATTGCGGCCTTGAAGGAATTCAAGCCGGATGTCGTTCTTCACACCAATACCGTCATGTCCGTGGCCGCCGCCCTTCGGGATTCCGATGCGCTGGAACTGGGCGCGGACCATCTCATCATCAGCAGCGGATTTACCGAAAACCTTGTCCAGCAGGCCGGAAAGGCTGCCGAAGGCGCCATGGGATGCGCCCCCTGGGCATTTTTCGGGCAGAACGTCAAGCTCATGGACAAAGTCGAGGCATACGCCAAAAAATACAACCCCGGCATCTCCCCTGAAAACCGGACCATTCACACGGTTCAGGCATGGGCCAATGTCCTTGGCCTTGCCGAGGCCTTGAAGCGGGCCGATAAGGCGGGCGATCTTTCCGGGCAAGGCATCCTGAAAAAAGGATTTGAAACCATGAGGGATTTTGAAATCGGACTGGGGATGGCGCCGGTATCTTTCTCGGCCTCGGATCACCGGCCCCAGAGCAAAGCCGGTATTTATGAAATCAGAGACGGGAAATTCGCGCCTCTGGATGAAGTGGATTTGAAAAGCCGGTGGCCGGAGAAATGGAAGCGCGAGTGGTTGGGCTGGTAAAGAAAGTCTTTTGCGCCTTTGTGCCTATTAAACTGAGTAGTTACAACATGCCGCAACTTTCATAAGGGAGGGTTCATGACACACTGCAATATGACGACCCGCAACTGCGTTTTGATTCTGATTGCCCTGGGATTTCTGGCCGGCTGCGCCGCAATGGCGGCCAAGCCAACAGATCAAAACTTCAAGGCGCCTGCCGTAACCCTGGATTCCATGGAAGTGGCGCATTACTGGGGATGGTGGTATTACGCCAAAGCCGTGCCGCCGACCAAGGGAACGGCCGGAAACAACGGCGCGCCGCTCGATCTTGCCTTTATCTTCGCCATTGAAAATCCCAACCCCTTTCCAGTCATGCTGGAAAGCCTGAAATTCACCGTCGCCTTTGAAGATTTCGACCTGAACGCGCTCAGCTCAACGGACATCCAGTGGATTCCGCCGGGAAAAACCAACCAGGTCCGGGTTCATGCCATGTTTGACGGCGAGCAGTCCAGGCTCAAACTGATGCTGGTGGATGCCGTGAAGCTGAAGGAAAAGGACATCGACGCCATGACCCAGATCGAGAAATGGTGGACCGGCATATCGCAGGGCGCCTTCCCGGTTTCTGTCAAGGAAGGCGCCGCCGTTTTCAAGGCCGACAGCCTAGTCAAGGTCAGCACATTCAAGGCTGCCTGGCCTCGATAAGCCGGGGATCGGTTTCATTGATTCCTTCTTCTTGAATTCTCATCATGCATGCGATAAAGTAAAGAATATGCAGCGTTGCTTTCAATAAACAGATCCGCCGCTACCGGATAATCAGCCCGAACCCAGATATCGATACCCATGCAATCCAGCGCCGAACACAAAAAAATAATCGCGGACAACCGGAAAGCCCGGTTCAATTACTTCATCGAAGATGAGTACGAGGCCGGGATCGTCCTTAAAGGCACCGAAGTCAAATCCATGCGAAACGGCAAGGTCAACATCAAGGATGCGTATGCCAAGATCCAGGACGGTGAGGTTTTTCTTCATCAAATGCATATCGGCGTTTATGCATTCGCCTATTACGGAAACCATGATCCACTCAGGGTCCGAAAACTCCTGCTTCACCGGCGGGAAATCGAAAAGCTTTACAGAAAAGTCAATGAAAAGGGGCTGTCCCTGATCCCGCTCCAGGTCTATTTTGTCAACGGCAAGGTCAAAGTCAAGATTGCGCTGGCAAAAGGCAAGCACCTGTATGACAAGCGGGAGACCATCAAAAAGCGGGACGTTCAACGGGATTTCGACAGGGGACAGCGATAAGCACGGCCGCCGTCAATATTATTGACTCTTAACCCTGCTTGCGTTAAATTAATATAGAAACAGATCTTTCACATCATCTCCGCAACAAGGGGGGCGCAACGGCTTCGACGGGGATATTGAAACTTTGGCTGCATACCGAGCTCCTGCCCGCTCGTTAAACTGACGGGAATAAATATAATCGCAGACGATTATAACTACGCTGTAGCCGCTTAGGCTACCGTCCTGTCGGATTACTCCCGCGGATCCGATAAGGGCGTCAACAGCGGGATAGCCTGCTTCTGTACGCCTGATTCAAAGCCGGCGAAATTCATATCGGGATAACTGCTCACGGATCCAGCCTGAAGGAGCCGCAAGCGGTGACAATCAAATTTCAGGATATGTATGTAGACGTCAAAGCGGAGAATTTTCGGACGCGGGTTCAACTCCCGCCGCCTCCACCATTTACAAAAGACAGACCCGTCCACTAACCGCGTCCGGTTGTTGGGCGGGTTTTCTTTTTCTGTGAAACCCCATTCTCCGGACCTCGTCCGGTTTCCTGCATTTTTTCCTGCAACCGCTGTTCGGCGAACTCGTCGTCAAACCGGTTGATACGCTTCATGATTCCGTCAAACAGATCTTTGATGTCCATGGTCGGTCGCTCCTCGTTGTGAATTCCGATTGCCTCCCCGCTTACTTACCTGAGAGACGGAGACAAATCCGCAGGACAGCGGATTTGGACGCCGTCAGGACGCCCGAAGGGTGAGCGCCAGGGATGGCGCGAATCAAAGTGTCGGGCAGCATCTGATTTTTTTTCGTGCTGGCCTTCTGAGGGCTTACTTACCGGGTGGCGGCGGGATGTGTCGGAAAAATCGGAAAATATCCCACAATGACGTTGTATTCTGTTTTTTCTTGTCTTTATGAGTGTCCAGGGTTATCTTTCTTTATCAATTTTTGACTACGAATCTCTTCCGAGCGGTGAGGTCATGGATAAAATCGACAAATGGCTGACCATTGATGAACTGGCGGGATACATCAAGATGAGCCGGACCAAGCTCTACGGCATGGCGCAGCGCGGCGAAATACCCGCCTCGAAGATTGACACCCAGTGGCGTTTTGACCGGGAGGAGATCGATCAGTGGATGAAGGCGCACGCGACCGGTAAAGGGGGAGTCAAGGAATGATCAGTCAGGACAATTTCGTCGTGCTGCTGGAGTCCTTCGGTTTTGCCAAGAACAAATCCATTTACAGCAAGACCATTGGCGCGACCTCTTTAAGCGTCGATGTGACAAAGCAGACTATCCAGTACCCAGAATCCGACGGGCTGGTTGTCAACGAACGTCAGACCTGTAATTTTTCGGCGAATGAAAACTTTGTCGTTTTTGAGTGCGTCCATCGTCTGCTGGAAAAAGGCTACAAGCCGGAACACATCGAGCTGGAACCGAAATGGAAACTGGGCCGAGGGGCCAGCGGTGGCCGGGCCGATATTCTGGTCAAGGACAATTTCGGCAAGCCGCTGCTCATCATCGAGTGCAAAACCGCCGGGGCCGAGTTCAAAAAAGCCTGGAACAAGACCCAGCAGGACGGCGATCAGCTATTCAGTTACGCCCAGCAGATCAGCGAAACCCAGTTTCTTTGCCTCTACACCTCGGATTTCGAAAACGCCGAGCTGACCTATCAGAGCCACATCATCGCGCACCGCGACAACGATCAGTACCTGGTGGCCAATCCGCAATTTAAAACCTTCCGCAGCGTCACCGACGTCAAGGAGCGCTTCGCCGTCTGGCGTGATACCTACAAACTCGACTTCACCACCAAGGGGATTTTCGAGGGCAACATCCAGCCCTACCAGATCGGCAAGGACAAGTATTCCCTCGCCGACCTGCACGCCATCTCCGCCTCGGACCAGCAGAAGAAGTACCACGAGTTCGCCACTATCTTGCGTCAGCACAACGTATCGGGGCGGGAAAACGCCTTCGACAAGCTGGTGAACCTCTTCCTCTGCAAACTGGTGGACGAGATCGAAAACCCCGACGACCTCAAGTTTTACTGGAAGGGCGTGGCCTACGACAGCCATTTCGACCTGATGGACCGCCTGCAGCAGCTCTACCAGTCGGGCATGGACAAGTTCCTTGGCGAGGACATCACCTACATCAACCAGAACGATGTCAACAACGCCCTGCGCTTTATCCGCCAGAACCCGGACGCCACCCAGCGGGCGGTGTGGAACCTGTTCATTCAGCAGAAGTTTTTCACCAACAACGACTTTTCCTTTATCGACGTCCACAACGAGCGGCTCTTTTACCAGAATGCCGATGTGCTGCTGAAACTCCTGCAAATGTGGCAGGACATTCGCCTGACCAACCTCAACGGCCACAACCAGTTTCTCGGCGATATGTTCGAGGGCTTTCTCGATCAGGGCGTCAAGCAGAGCGAGGGGCAATTCTTCACCCCCATGCCCATCTGCCGCTTCATCCTGATGAGCCTGCCGCTGGAAAGCCTGGTGCGCGACACCCCCACGCCGCCCATGGCCATCGACTACGCCTGCGGCGCGGGCCATTTCCTCACCGAACTGGCCCTGCAGCTTCAGCCGTTGCTCGAACAGCACAAGCCCCGGGCCAACCCGGCCGAATACCACAAGTCGATGGTCGGCATCGAAAAGGAATATCGGCTCTCCAAGGTCGCCAAGGTCTCCGCCTTCATGTACGGCCAGCAGGGCATTCAGGTCTGCTACGGCGACGGGCTGGTGAACAACCACGAAGCCTTTCCCGATATCCGCGACGGCCATTTTGATCTGCTCGTCGCAAATCCGCCCTACAGCGTGCGCGGCTTTCTCGAAACCCTGCCCGAAGAGGAGCGCAAGGCCTATTCGCTCACCGACACCATCAACGACGCCGAGACGGCCAACAGCATCGAAACCTTCTTTGTCGAGCGGACCAAGCAGTTACTGAAAAGCGGCGGTGTGGCCGCCATCATCCTGCCCTCGTCGATCCTCTCCAACGGCGGCTCCACCTACATCCGCGCCCGCGAAATCCTGTTGCAGTATTTCGATATTGTCGCCATCGCCGAATTCGGAAGCGGCACCTTTGGCAAGACCGGCCCCAACACCGTCACCCTGTTCCTGCGCCGCAAGCCCACCCAGTCTGACACCGCCGAGCACTACCGCGAACGGGTGGGGGAATGGTTCAAGGGCTGCGCCACCAGCAAGCGCAAGCAGGCGATCTACAAGGACGGCCACCTGATCGAGCAGTATTGCGCCCATATCAATGTGTCCCTAGCCGACTACCAGAGCCTGTTGCGCGGCGAGGCGGAGGGAAGCTGGAAGCAGCAGGAGCATTTTCAGCCATATCACGACAAATTCGACAAGAGCACCGAGCTGGTCAACCTGCGCAAGCAGAAAAAATTCAAGGCGCTGAGCAAGGACGAGCAAACGGCGGAAATCGCCAAGCGTTATCTGGCCTATGTCCAGACCATCGAGCACGACAAGCTCTATCACTTCTGCTTGGCCTCGGATCAGGCCAACCCGGTGCTGATCATCCGCAGCCCGTCGGGCACCAAGGAAATCAAGCAATTCCTCGGCTATGAGTGGTCCAGCGCCAAAGGGGATGAAGGCATCAAGCTGATCGAGGACGCCAGCGGCAAGCACATCACCACCCTGTACGACGGCCCGGACCACGCCAACCCGATGCGGTTCATCCGCGCCAATCCGGCCAAGCTCAGCGGCCACATTGCCGCGAATTTCGATGGGACGCTTGGGACGATTCCGGCTGAATTGAGTGAGGTGGCCAATCCTGCGCGGCTGGTGGATATGCTGGATTTCTCACGGGCGGTCTTTGAGAAACAAATATCTCTTTCCGCTAGCAAGAAGATCGAAGTTACCAGCAAGTGGCCACTGAAAAGAGCCTCTGAGTTGCTGGAAATCATTAGCGGCGGTACTCCTGACACCGGAAATCCTGCATATTGGAACGGTGATATTCCCTGGTTGAGTGTAGCTGACTTCAGCACGGTTGACCGCTATGTATCGTCGGCAGAGAAAAGCATTAGTGATAAGGGGCTGGAAAACAGTAGTACCAAGCTCCTACAGGTAAACGACATCATTATTTCAGCCCGTGGCACTGTTGGGGCCATGGCGCAGCTCACCAAACCAATGGCCTTTAACCAGTCATGCTATGGTTTGCGCTCTAAAACTGAGATCTCTAACGACTATATCTTTTACGTCCTTAAACGGGAGATTCAGCAACTCCAGTCTCAATCCACGGGAAGTAAATTCAAAGCCATAATCAGAAAAACGTTTGACGAAGTAAAATTGCCAGTTCCGCCAAAAAAGGTCCGAGATCAAGTTGTAAAAGAATGTGAGGCGATAGATGCATCTGCCGGTGATATTGTCAATTCCGGTATCCCTCTCAAGCAGGTTGGCGAAGAAATGCGGCGGCGCAAGGCCGAAGTTTTTAATAAATACCTGTGAGGGCAGCATGAACGAGATCATTCAGGGGCGGATGGTGGATAACGGCGCGATGAAGTGCGCCGACATCAGCGCCGATGAGTTTTCCAAGTACCGGCTCAAAAAGGGCGATCTATTTTTCAACCGCACCAACAACATCGAGCATGTCGGCAAGACCGGCCTGTTTGATTTGGACGGCGACTATTGCTTTGCCTCCTACCTGGTGCGCGTGGTGCTCGACACCTGCAAGGTCTTGCCGCTGTTCCTCGTCAAAATGATGAATTCCCCGGTCTATCAAGCTGAGGCCAAAGGCAAGGCTTCCAAGTCGATCAACCAGTCCAATATCAACGCCACCGTAATGAAAAACATCAAGGTGCCGGTACCTTCCCTGGCCGAACAGAAGAGATTCGTCGCCAAGGTCGAGGCTCTGGGAAAACAGATCGCCGATGCCCAGGCCGTTATCGACGCCGCTCCCGCCCGCAAAGAGGCGGTGATGAAAAAGTATCTGTGAGGGCGGCATGACGAAATCCACCTACCAGCCGCCCTACACCATCACCCCCGAGATCCTGAACCGGGTCGCTGCGATCAGCGAGGCCATCGGGCGACTGACCGTACTCACCGATCAGGCAAGAGCCTTTCGGCTGCGGCGCATCAACCGCATCCGCACCATCCAGAGTTCGCTCGCCATCGAGGGCAATACCCTGAGCGAGGCACAGATCACCGCGATTCTGGAGGGCAAGCGGGTGATCGCCCCGCCCCGCGAGGTGCAGGAGGTGAAAAACGCCCTGGCTGCCTATGACCGGTTCGACAGATGGAAACCCTCATCGGAAAAGGACCTCCTGGAGGCGCATCGGATTCTGATGTCCGGCCTGATCGACGAGGCGGGACTGTATCGGCATGGCGGCGTGGGGGTGATGGCGGGAAGCCAAGTGATCCACATGGCACCGCCAGCCGACCGGGTGCCGCATCTGATGGCGGACCTGTTCGGCTGGCTGGCCGCTACCGATGCGCACCCGCTCATCGCCAGCTCGGTCTTTCACTACGAATTCGAATTCATCCACCCCTTTGCCGACGGCAACGGCCGGATGGGGCGGCTGTGGCAGAGCCTGATTCTGGCCCGCTGGAATGCCCTGTTCGCCGACATCCCGGTGGAAAGCCTGATTTTCGAGCATCAGGCCGAGTATTACCAAGCCATTCAGGAAAGCACACAAAAGACCGATTCCGCCCCGTTTATCGCCTTCATGCTGCGGATGATTTTGGATACCGTGACGACCTCCGCCCCCCAAGTCAGCCCTCAAGTCAGCCCTCAAGTCACCCCCCAAGTCGGCGAGCTTCTGGCGGCAATCGAGGGCGATATTGGCCGCGAGGCGCTGCAATCCGCCCTGGGGCTTTCGGACCGCAACTCCTACCGCAAGCGCTACCTCAAACCGGCCCTGGCCGACGGCCAGATTGAGATGACCATCCCCGACAAGCCCAACAGCCGCTTGCAGAAATACCGCCTGACCGAAAAGGGCCGCCTGTGGCTGGCGCATCACAGAGATGGATAAACCCGGGGGGAAGATATGTTACTGGACTACACCACATTAGAGCTGCTCCGCCAGAACCACCCTGCGTGGCGGTTGCTGTGCGCACATCACGCGCCGCTGGCGGCCGGTTTTCTGCACCGGGTGTTCATCGTGCCCAATGTCCGCAATTTGTCTCAGACAGACCTGGTCGAAGCGTTGGACGACGAGCTCTACGCCCTGCGCGAGCAGCTCGGGGCCGATGCCTTTCCCGGAACCGCGCAAAGCTATCTCAACGACTGGGCCGAAAACGACAAGGGGTGGCTGCGGAAATTCTATCCGTCCGGGACTGACGAGCCGCACTTTGACCTGACTCCCGCGACGGAAAAGGCCATGGTCTGGCTGGAGGGGCTGACCGAACGCGCCTTTGTCGGTACGGAATCCCGCCTGCTGACCCTGTTCGAGCTGCTGCGGCAGATGAGCGAAGGGAGCCAGACCGATCCGCATGTGCGGATCACCGAACTGCAAAAACGCCGTAGCGAAATCGACGCGGAGATCGCCCGCATTCTGGCAGGCGATATTCCGCTTCTGGATGACACCGGCCTGAAAGATCGCTTTCAACAGTTTTTACAACTGGCGCGGGAGCTGCTGACCGACTTTCGAGAGGTGGAGCACAATTTTCGTGCCCTCGACCGGCGGGTGCGCGAGCGCATTGCCCTCTGGGAAGGAGCCAAGGGGGCGTTGCTCGAAGAGATTATGGGCGAGCGCGACGCTATCGCCGATTCCGACCAGGGGAAGAGCTTTCGCGCCTTCTGGGATTTCCTGATGTCCCAGTCCCGACAGGAAGAATTGACCCGCCTGCTGGAACAGGTTTTGTCCCTGCCGCCGATCCAGTCCATGCATCCGGAAACCCGTTTGCAACGCGTGCACTACGACTGGCTGGAGGCGGGTGAACACACCCAGCGGACGGTCGCCAAGCTTTCCGAGCAGTTGCGGCGGTTTCTCGACGATCAGGCCTGGCTGGAAAACCGCCGCATCATGGACATCCTGCACACCATCGAAAACCATGCCCTGGCGTTGCGCGAGGAGTGTCCGTCGGGGGATTTCATGCCTTTGGCCGAGACATCCGCAACGGTCGAACTTCCCCTGGAGCGACCTCTCTACCGGCCGCCGCTCAAGCCCCTCATCGCCGAGGTGGCGCTGGACGACGGGGATGCGGATGTGGATACGGCGGCTCTCTATGCACAGGTGGTGATTGACCGGGCCGAGTTGACCCGGAACATCCGACAGGAATTCCAGGGGCGCAGCCAGATCAGCCTTGCCGAGGTGGTGACTCGCCATCCGTTGCGTCACGGCTTGGCCGAACTGGTTGCCTATCTGCGGCTGGCCGGAGAATGGCCCAAAACGGCCGTGGACGATGAGGTTCAGGAACAGGTGAGCTGGCAGATGGAGACTGGCGTCATGCGCCTGGCGACCTTGCCGCGCATTATTTTGCTGAGGAACTGATAATGAATGTCGCCGATACCAACCCCAGCCATTCTGCCCGGCCGACCCATGAACTCTCGTCCGTGGTGGTGCCTCTGCTTAGGGGCGTGCTCTATCAGGAGGATAACCCGGGGCTTTGGGGCTCGCTGCTGAACCTGCAATCGAGCGTTCGGGATTACGTCGCTGTTCTCGGTCTGGATCTGATGCTCGACGAGGCGGAAGGCTATGCTTTTTTGCGTTCCCGGCAGGATGACGATGAGGACGCTCAGGCGTTCATGCCGCGCCTGGTTGCCAGGAGGCAGCTCTCCTATCCGGTCAGTTTGCTGCTCGCTCTCTTGCGGAAAAAATTGGCCGAGTTCGACGCTGGTGGCGGCGACACGCGTCTGATTCTTTCCCGGGATGACGTGGTGGAATTGATCCGGATTTTTCTACCGGGTGGCAGCAACGAGGTGAAACTCATCGACCAGATCGATGCCACCTTGAACAAGATTGCCGAACTTGGCTTTATCCGCCGCTTGCGTGGGCAGGGGCAGATGATTGAAGTGCGGCGCATTATCAAGGCGCTTGTTGATGCGCAATGGCTCACCGATTTTGACGAACGTTTGGCGGAATATCGACAGCAGCTTGCGCAACCGCTGGAGGGGATGAATGGCTGAGGCGCTTGAATTGGAATTTATTGCCGATGACCGGCTGGCCGGATTTCGCCTGCAACGGCTCGAAGTCTTTAACTGGGGAACCTTTGACGGGCGGGTCTGGACGCTGCGTTTGGGCGGAAAAAACGGTCTTCTCACCGGGGATATCGGTTCCGGAAAATCGACCCTGGTCGACGCCGTCACCACCCTGCTGGTGCCGAGTCATCGCGTTGCCTACAACAAGGCGGCCGGGGCCGACAGCCGCGAACGTTCGCTCAAGTCCTATGTGCTGGGATTTTACAAATCGGAGCGGCAGGAAATCCTGGGCAGCGCCAAGCCGGTCGCCCTGCGCGACTTCAATAGTTATTCGGTGATCCTTGGCGTTTTCCACAACGCTGGATACATCAAGACCGTCACACTGGCGCAGGTTTTCTGGATGAAGGAAGCAGGTGCGCAACCGGCTCGCCTGTATGCGGCCTGTGAACGCGATCTATCCATTGCGGCTGATTTTTCCGGATTCGGCAGTGAGGTGGTCGGCCTTCGCAAACGGCTGCGGTCAAGCGGCGTCGAGTTGTTCGACAGCTTTCCGCCCTACGGTTCCTGGTTCCGCCGTCGTTTCGGCATCGATAACGAACAGGCGCTGGATCTGTTCCATCAAACCGTGTCTCTCAAGTCGGTCGGGAATCTGACTGATTTCGTGCGCAGTCACATGCTTGAGCCCTTTGATGTCGCGCCGCGCATCTCCGCCCTGATCGGCCACTTCGAGGATCTCAACCGAGCTCACGAGGCGGTTCTCAAAGCCAAACGCCAGGTGGATATGCTTACACCTCTGGTGGCCGATTGCGAGCGACATCGGGAGGTGGCGCAATCGGCTGATAATCTACGTGCTTGCCGCGATGCCCTGCGCCCCTGGTTCGCCACCCTGAAACTCGATCTCCTGGAGAAACGTCTCACCTCGCTGAATGAAGAGTTGTCCCGGCACCGAGTCGCCATCGAGCGGCTGGAGGAGCAGCGTAGCACCCAGCAAGGGCAGGAGCGTGAGCTTCGCCGCACCATCGCGGGAAATGGGGGTGACCGTATCGAAAGCATCGGTCAGGAAATCCTCCACAAACAGGATGAGCTGGAGCGTCGGAAACAGAAAGTCTCACGCTACGAGGAGCTGGTACGCGCCTTGGGGCAACACCCCGCCGCGACCGGAGAAGAATTTCTGCGGCAACGGTCTGAAACCGCCAAGTGGCGCGAAACGACAGAAGAGGCCGAAGTTCGCACACAGAACGATCTGACTGAGGCAGGCGTCTTCTTCGCCCAGGTGCGGGCTGAATACGATCAGTTGAAAACTGAAATCAAGGGGTTGAAAGCCCGGGTCAGCAATATCGACGAAAAACAGATTGCCATGCGGCGCACTCTCTGTCAGGCGCTGAATCTGGCCGAAGAGGAGACGCCGTTTGCCGGGGAATTGCTGCAGGTGCGCGAGGACGAGCGTGACTGGGAAGGTGCCATTGAACGGCTGTTCCACGGCTTCGGCTTGTCTCTGCTGGTACCGGATCGGTATTACGCCAAGGTGGCGCAGTGGGTTGACCAAACCCACATGCGGGGGCGGCTGGTTTATTTCCGGGTGCGAGAAGGGGTGCGCGGCGAGTTGCCTTCGCTCCATCCCGACTCACTGGTGCGCAAGCTGCAAGTCAAGCCCGATTCGCCCTTTTATGACTGGATCGAACGGGAAGTGGCATACCGCTTTGATCTGGCCTGCTGCGAGAACCAGGAACAGTTTCGCCGCGAAACCCGGGCCATTACCAAGGCCGGACAGATCAAGGCACCCGGGGAGCGGCATGAAAAGGATGACCGCCATCGAATAGATGATCGTCGGCGTTATGTCCTTGGCTGGAGCAATGCCGAAAAAATTGCGGCCTTGGAAATAGACGCCAAGCGGCAGGAAACCCACCTTGCCGACCTTGCCGGTCGCATCAGTGCTCTGCAAAAGGAACAGTCCGCCCTCAAGGAGCGCCTCTCGGTCCTCTCGAAACTGGGCGAATACACCGACTTTCGTGATCTCGACTGGAAACCCGTGGCGGTTATCATCGCCAGGTTGGAAGCCGAGAAGCGTGAGATAGAAGCGGCCTCCGATTTGCTCAAGACCCTGGCGGCGCAATTGACCGCGCTCGAAGGGGAGTTGAAACAAACGGAGAGTCAGCTTGATGAACGGAAGGATAAGCGCTCGAAAACCGAGCAAAAAATCAGCGCCGCGCAAGAGCTGCAGCAACAAGCGCAAGCTCTTTTAGCGGAAACCACAGAAGATATTGTCCAGAGATTTGACCTGCTGGAGGCGATGCGTGAGGAGGCGCTGGGTGGTCAGGTGCTGACGGTCGAATCCTGCGACAATCGTGAGCGTGACATGCGGGACTGGCTGCAGGCCAGGATCGACGCCGAAGATTCAAAGATCAAGCGTCTGTCCGAAAAGATCGTCAAGGCCATGACCGAATATAAAGGGATGTGGAAGCTGGAGACAGGAGATGTCGATGCCAACCTTGCTGCCGCCCCCGAATACAGGTCAATGCTGGATCAACTGCAGGCCGATGACTTGCCTCGTTTTGAAGGTCGTTTCAAGGAACTCCTGAACGAGAACACCATTCGTGAGGTGGCGAATTTTCAATCTCAGCTTGCACGCGAACGTGAAACCATCAAGGAGCGCATCGCTCAGATCAACAAATCGCTCACCCAGATTGATTACAACCCGGGCCGTTATATCCGTCTCGAAGCACAGATGAATCTCGACGCCGACATCCGTGATTTCCAGACCGAGTTGCGCACCTGTACCGAAGGTGCGCTCACCGGCTCGGAAAATGCGCAGTATTCGGAGGCAAAATTCCTCCAGGTGAAGCGAATCATTGAGCGGTTCCGAGGCCGGGATGAACACTCGGATATGGATCGGCGCTGGACAGCCAAGGTGACCGATGTGCGCAATTGGTTCGTATTCGCCGCCAGCGAGCGCTGGCGTGAAGACAACACCGAGCATGAACATTATGCCGATTCCGGGGGCAAATCCGGCGGGCAGAAGGAAAAGCTCGCCTACACCGTCCTGGCTGCCAGTCTGGCGTATCAATTTGGTCTGGAATGGGGAGCGGTGCGCTCCCGTTCCTTCCGTTTCGTGGTCATCGATGAGGCGTTCGGGCGCGGTTCCGATGAATCGGCCCAATATGGATTGCAGTTGTTCGCGCAGCTCAATCTGCAACTGCTGATCGTCACGCCGCTGCAGAAGATTCACATCATCGAGCCTTTTGTGGCCGGTGTCGGATTTGTGCACAATGAGGACGGTCGCAATTCGGTCCTGCGCAACCTGAGCATTGAGGAATATCGGGCCGAGAAACAGAGGATGCAAGGATGACGTGGACGAGCCCGGCTGAGCTCAAAACTCAGATGCAAAAGCTGTGGGATCGCGGCTTGCTGCTCGCCTCCATGACTGGCGGAGAGTCGCTCTTCCCTCGGCGTCTGACCCTCAAAGGCCCTGACTCCCGGGAACTGAGTGAACGATTCCCCGAAGTGCGGGATTGGATTGCTCAATTGTCAGCAGCCGCAGGTCCCTATCGAATTGAATGGCGCAGTGTCAACCACCGTGTTCTTGGAAACAATGAAATCCCGGCGGCAATCTGGATCGACCAGCTATCGGATGCTCTTGGACTGATTGGCAAGCGTCGGGCGGCGGATCAGTTCGCCGCGCTGGTTGAACTGACCAGGGATAAACAGCCTGAAATGCTCCCCTGGCTGAAGAAGCGGCCGCTGCGTGCCTTGGAGTTGGTCGAAGACTGGCCGAGACTACTGGAAATTGTCGCCTGGTTGCTTGAGCATCATCGCCCCGCGATTTATCTGCGTCAGATCGACCTGCCGGATGTCCATACTAAGTTGATTGAAGGGCATCGCGGCGTTCTGGCGGAATTGCTCGATCTTGTGCTGCCGGAGGATTCTATTGATGGAACTCACACGGGCATCGGCGGGTTCTGTCGTCGCTATGGTTTTCTTGATAAACCGTCACGGGTGCGTTTTCGGATGCCGGACTCGAATGCCCGGCTGCTGCCGGTGGAAGCCGATCAGGATATCACCCTGACACAGGCAGCCTTCGCCTCACTTGTTTTGCCGGTATCGAAAGTGTTCATCACCGAAAATGAGATCAACTTCCTGGCCTTTCCGGATGTCTCTGATGCGATGGTGGTATTCGGAGCGGGCTACGGATTTGACAATCTCGCGGCAGCTCCCTGGCTGCACGAAAAAGAAATCTACTATTGGGGGGACATCGATACTCACGGCTTTGCCATTCTCAATCAATTGCGCGGGTTCTTGCCTCATGCCGTTTCTTTTCTGATGGATCAGCGGACACTCCTTGCCCACAGGGCACTATGGGGAGTTGAAATGCAGCCTGAAACAGGGACTCTTACGCGGTTAAACTCCGAGGAAAGCGCACTTTACGATCAATTGCGCCAGAACCATTGGGGGGAGCGAGTTCGTCTGGAGCAAGAGAGGATTGGATTCGACTTTCTGCGAGATGTTCTCCGGAAGCTATGAATCTCAACTGCCAAAGAATCCTTGACAGTTCAACGGCAGCAGCGCGACAAGGTCCACCTCGCGGCCCGTCTTGGGCTTGAAGTAGAAGATCTCCGGCGTCGCCCGGCACAGAGCGGTGAACACCAGGTTCTCCAGCAGGCTGTCGCGGCTGGTGAGAATGCCGGGGCTTGCCGAGGCCGCAGGGGCGTTGTCGATGCAGTAGACCTTGCTGGGATTGACGCTGATCCGGGTCTGCGAATTGGAAAAAATGTTCGCGCTGAACAGCAGCCCGGCATCCTCGAACGCGGCGAGCCAATCGACCACCAAGCTTTTGAGCTCGCCGAAGATGCGCTTGTAGCCCCGGGAGAGGTGCTCGGTCGCCTAGCGCAGGAGCAACGCCACAATATCCTCGGCGGTGCCGGGACGTCCGGCCGGTTTCGGAGTGCGGGGCTTGGCTTTCGGACTCAGCCAGCGGCGGCAAGTCTGCGGCCTGACCACCAAAATGACGTCGGTGACGTCGTGGTTGATCTCGTTTCCCAGCCGCAGCAGCGCGGCCTGCTCCTCGGGCGTGGGGACAATGCGATGGTCGTCGATCCGGTCGCGCAGCATTTTGATCTGGAACATCAGCAGCTGCATCCGGACGTCATATTTCGGTAGGAACCGATGCGCCAGAAAGGTGAAAAGAACAAACAAAAGATTAAATTTCATGCCCAACCCACGATACTGCACAGGATGCATATCCTGTTGATTTCAATAGTGTTTAACGGTGCATATGTTTCCGCACCCCTAGGAAAGACCCGGTTTCGGCCTCCCGGTGAATTCGACCGGAAAGAGGCCGACAATCCATGCCACGGATCGGGTGAAATGACAATGAAACGCTGTCGGTGGGAAGCAATAAGACGGGGAAGTTTAAGCGCGATTTCCGGTATCCGGCTGAACTGCAAATCCGTTAACATCGTCCGGTACTGGGAAATCAGGATAGAAAAACACTTCCTTTGACATGATCCGTCGCCGGATGTCGGCGAGCATTATTTCTCATGTTACATCAATAAGTTACTGGGCAAGTCGAGGGTGGAGACTGTTTTGCGCCAGGTCGACGCACCCTCCAGTGCAACACCATCGGGGAAATATGGTCACAAAGGCTGACCGATCAGCCGGACAGCCCGCCTGGGCCCCGGGATTTCGATCTGTTCTTTCTGGAAATGTTCAAGAATCGTCTGGTAAATTTCAAACTGAGCAAAAACAAAATCATCAACCATTACCCATGGCTTGATCGATAATAAAATACAGGATTCTTCCAGGGCGGATACGCCGATATTGGGAGCCGGCTCCTTCAATACGCGCTTGTTTTGCTCGAGGATCGAGCTGGCGGTGGAAAGTGCCAGGGTGAGGTCTGTTCCGTAGGCGATGCCCACGGACAGGTCCAACTGACGGATCTTGCCGTAATTGTGGAGTATTTCGCCGACAATTTTCCTGTTGGGGACGATAACACGGGAATTGTCCGTATGCAGCAGGGTTGTTGAAAACAATTCAATCTCGACAACCTGTCCGGATATCCCGAGCAGTTCGATGTATTCGCCGATCTTATATGGTTTTGTAAAAATGATGGTGAGTCCGGCGATAAGATTGGCAAGGACCCCTTGCATGGCAAGGCTTGCGCCGACACCGGCCACTCCGAGGCCTGCTATGAGCGGCGTGATTTGCACCCCCATCTGTCCGAGTGCCATGATTCCGGTGGAAACGATGATCAGAAGCTTAATAAGCCTGACGATCAAGCTTCTGACAGGCTCCTCGAATGTCCGGGTTCGCAGCCGGCGGTAAATGACATTGCCGACCCAGCGGGCAATCAACAAGCCGACAACCATCATGACAATCGCGGTGAGGATCTGAAATCCGTGTTCCACGAAATAGAGGATTATCAGCCGGGTGACTTCCGGTGATTTCAGGACTGCGGGATGATTTCCCACATCACTGTTCGTTATCATATTAAATGACACCCACTAAAAATATATCTTGATCATAACCGGGCAGGGTTATTATTATAACCGATATCACCAGCATGTCAATGAACTCACCTGCAACATGTCATAAGGAGCTGCCATGATTCCTGAAATCAAAAAAATTCTGTTTGCGACCGATTTATCCGAAAACGCCAGGTTCGCCTTTGGCTATGCCGCAAGCCTGGCCAACCGGTATGGGGCGCAGATCGTCATTCTGCATGCCATCGAAGGAATTCCGCCGCAGATGCACTTGCAGCTCGAAGATTTGCTGGGACTTGAGAAATGGCAGGAACTCCAGCAAACGCGCAAAAATGAAGTGGTGGAAATTCTGGCCGGAAAGATCAGGGAATTCTGTGCGGAGACGGCGGCGGCCGATGCATCCTGCCCCTTTGATGTGGCGGACATCAAGGTGAGAAAAGGTCATCCGGTTGAAGAAATCATTGCGGAATCCATTGCTTCGGATTATGATGTCATCGTCATGGGTACGCACGGTCACGGCATACTGGCCGGCGCCATGATGGGCAGCACCGCCATGCGGGTGGTCCGCAGAAGTCATGTGCCGGTTATGGTGATCCGGCTGCCGAAGACCGCATGATTGCATCATCCTGGATGCGGGCGTCTTGCGGTGGAATCCGTAAAAATCGCCGGTCGAATCCGTTTGTTTTAAAAGAGAGGTATCAGTCATGTTTTCAGGTATATTTTCACCGATGCATTTAATCGTTATTCTGGTTATCGTCCTGATTATTTTCGGACCCGGCAAGCTGCCGGAGCTGGGGAATTCCCTGGGTAAATCCATCAAGAATTTCAAGAAGGCAATGGATGATCCCGACGGGAAGATCGATGGGGACCCCCCGGCAAAAAAAGTAGAAACCGAGCCGGAGATCAAAAAAATCGATGAAAGCAAATAACGGCGCCCCGGCACCATCCGGGTTCCGCACAGGGATTCAGCGCAACTGATTCAGGGCAGGCGCCCGTCTTGTCAGGACAAGCCCTGCCCACCTGTTTTCACTCTTCTCCCACCTGCATGCCAGATTCACCCGGGCATAGATGCTTTTAATCTCTCCGGCCTCCTCTTCCCGAATACCGGAAAGAACCGCAGCGCCGTTGTCGGAGATGTGCGATGCGATGTACGGACACAGCCGCGCCAGTGTCGGATACCGGAGGTTGGCCGTGATCAGATGAAATTTTCCGCTGATTTTTTCCGCCGGCATATCTATGACCGTAAAGCGCCGCGACAGTCCGTTGATTTCCGCGTTTTCTCCGGCTTCGGCGATGGCGCAGGGGTCCATGTCCGTTCCCGTTGCATGGTGTATTCCCATCTTCAGGGCGCAGATGGCCAGAACGCCGGAGCCCGTGCCGATGTCCAGCATAACCGTATTCGGAATGCCGTCGCGGATGCGAAGCATTTTGAGGGCATGCTCGATTCCCTGGATGGCAAGCCGGGTGGTGGGGTGCTGGCCGCAGCCGAAAGAGGCTCCCGGCACAAGCTTTACCGCGATATCGGACCCGACCGGCACCGGATGATGATCCGGGGGGGCCAGTATCACCCGCGCCCCTACCCGGACCGGCCTGTTGAAGGATCTTTCGATAAACGTGCACCCGTAAAGATTCGTATAGGCAAGCTCCCCGTCTGCGATCAGCGCCTTCAGCGCAGCCTGGAACTCCCGCCTGCCCGCGGCCATCTCGCGGCCGATTTTTATCCCAAGATCACGGGATGTGATTTTATCCGCGTGATCCGCAATGATTCGAAGAATGCCGCGCTCAATTGTTTCTTTGATTCGGGTCATGCTCGGGGTCCATTCACCGGGATTCGTCCTGTTTTCCGGGCAGTTTTAATTTGCAGTATTGTGAAATTTACGATAGATAAAAAACCGGTATTCCGGCGCACGGCATCCGCTTGACGCCGATATGTTATCGATACGGCCTTGATCAAATTCCGAAGGGGGCGCATTGGATCATCAGGTTTATCTGGAAACCGAATTGCTGCATTTTGGCCTTCTGGAAAAGGCCAGGGAGATTCTGGCCGATTTGGGTGAAAAATCCGCCCTGTCCTATATCAAGTCCAGTTATCATTTGCTCAGCAAGGTATACCACCCGGACCTGAACCCGGACAAAACCAATCGGGCCAATCGGGAGATGAAACGCCTCAATCAGTTGAGCGATGTCATCAGCCGGTTAAATGATCCGGAAATCATTCAAGTGATTCAATCCGGCATGCTGTCGGCATCCGATGACCGGCGCCGGATTCTCATCGTTGAAGACGAGCCGGAGCTGCTGGAACTTTATCACGGCGTTCTGGAGGCCGAAGGATACCGGGTGATGACCGCGGCCAACGGAGAAGAAGGCCTGTCTGTATTCCGGCTGTTTTACCCGGATCTGGTGTTTACCGACGTGATCATGCCGATCACCAACGGGATCGAGATGGTGCAGGCCATCCGCCGTGAAAAACCCGATACCAAAATCGTATATATCACCGGCTTTTTAGGCGTTGAGGGGCTCCGGAACCAGATCAGCGATGAGTTAAGAAAGTTTGGCTACCGAATTCTATCCAAACCATTTAAAATCAGCCGCATGCTCATTGAGATCGAAGAATACCTGATGGGAACGGCCGCTGAATCCCATTTTGTCAAGGGACTTCGATCTGTCGGCATGTAGCTGCATGCCTGCCGCCCTATTTCTTTTCAATGCCTGTTTTCAGTTTTTTTTCAAGTTCCGCAAACATCTGTTTCTTCTTCTCGGCCTGGGCCGCCTGAAAACTTTCAATTTTTTGGGTCAGTCCTTTCCGTGCGATCTGAAAATTCTTCAGTTCCTTGTCCAGAAGCGTTTCAGACATGCCTCTTGGGATTTCTTCGATTTTGACATGATCCCTTACAACCAGACGAATCCCCTGCGGGCTTTCGACAGCTTCGAGGATGCCGGTTTCTTCAAATTTCCGGATGAAAATGCCGCCTTCTTCAACGGAAACGCCAAGAAGCCGGCATACGGATTCAATGGGCGGCGGGCTGTGGTGTTGGTATTCAAGGATTCGTACGGCCGCAACCAGCAAATGCGCTTTTTGGTAAAGATCCAGATCTTTCATGGAATTTTCCAATCAATTGAAATCACTTCTTTTATCTTTGATGAATTCGGTGGTTTGATTCCACGGCTTCTTGACAAGCATCCAGAACAAGAGTAACAAAAGCATTCAGATTATAACAATAAGGATCATATCATATCGATATCCAATAGACCATAAAAAGGGGAGGCAACATGACTGAAATCGTCAATATCAAGGCCAGAGAAATCCTGGATTCCAGAGGCAACCCGACCGTGGAAGTGGACATGTTTCTTGCTTGCGGGGCCATGGGCAGGGCCGCTGTACCTTCTGGCGCGTCCACCGGAACCCGGGAGGCCCTTGAGCTGCGGAACAAACGCGCCAAGCGCTATGGCGGCAAAGGGGTGGCTACCGCGGTCGCCAATGTCATGAATGAGATTTCCCCGCTGCTGCTGGGAAAAAACGCCGCCGATCAGATGCTGGTTGATAAGCTCATGATCGAACTGGACGGCACCGCCAACAAGGCGAAATTGGGCGCCAACGCCATCCTCGGGGTCTCCATGGCGGCTGCGCGCGCGGCAGCCCAGGCCTTCGGACTTCCGCTGTACCGGTATCTCGGCGGCATCAACGCCAGATTTCTGCCGGTGCCGATGATGAATATCATCAACGGCGGGGCCCATGCTGCGAACAATCTGGATATCCAGGAATTCATGATCATCCCTTTCGGGGCCAAATCCATTACCCAGGCCGTTCAGATGGGCGCGGAAATTTTTCACTGCCTGAAAAAAATCCTCAAGGACGGCAAACTGAGCACTGCGGTCGGCGATGAAGGGGGTTTTGCGCCGAATCTGGCATCCAATGAAGAAGCCATCAAATACATCATGAACGCCATTGCGGCTGCCGGGTATGAACCGGGAAACGAAATCGGCATCGCCCTGGATGTTGCGGCCAGCGAGATCTATACCGGCAAAAAGGAATACGCCCTGAAATCGGAAAACCGCAAACTTTCCGCCGAGGCCATGATCGATTATTACGAAGATCTGGTGGAGCGGTACCCCATCTTCTCCATTGAAGACGGCCTTGCCGAACAGGACTGGGACGGCTGGAAACGGATGACCGACAGGATGGAAAGCAAGGTTCAGCTTGTGGGGGACGATATTTTCGTGACCAATCCCGAGATCCTTTTAAAAGGCATTGAAATGGGGATTGCCAACGCGGTTCTGATCAAGCTGAACCAGATCGGAACCGTGACCGAAACCCTGAATGCCATTGAAATCGCAAGACAGGCCGGATATGCAACGGTTATCTCTCACAGGTCCGGCGAGACCGAGGATTCCTTTATCGCGGACCTTGCGGTTGGCATCAACGGCGGCCAGATTAAAACCGGGTCCATGTCCCGCAGCGACCGGATCGCCAAATACAATCAGCTCATGCGCATCGAAGAAGAACTGGGAGACAGCGCCAGATTTTCCGATGATGTATATTAATCCCCAATCCGAGGACGCAACATGGGTTCGAGCACGAAATATATATTTGTAACCGGCGGGGTTCTCTCGTCCCTGGGAAAAGGCCTGGCCTCGGCCGCCATCGGCGCGCTGCTGGAAAGCAGGGGCCTGAGTGTGACCATCAAAAAACTGGATCCTTATATCAACGTGGATCCGGGAACCATGAACCCCTTCCAGCACGGCGAGGTCTTCGTGACGGATGACGGCGCGGAGACCGATCTGGATCTGGGGCATTACGAGCGGTTTACGCATGCCAAGCTGGGTAAAAACAGCAATTTCACCACCGGAAAGATTTACAATTCGGTCATCACCAAGGAGCGCAGGGGGGATTACCTGGGCGGAACGGTTCAGGTAATCCCGCACATCACCGATGAAATCAAGTCCAGCATCAAGCTGGGAACCGGCGGTGTGGATATCGTCATCGTTGAAATCGGGGGTACGATCGGCGACATTGAAAGCCTGCCGTTTCTGGAGGCCATCCGCCAGTTCAAGGCGGATGTGGGAAAGGAAAACGTGCTTTACATTCACCTGACCCTGGTCCCCTTTATTGCAACCGCCGGGGAAGTGAAAACCAAACCCACCCAGCACAGCGTCAAGGAACTTCGCAGCATCGGCATTCAGGCCGATATTCTGCTGTGCCGCGCCGACAGGAACCTCTCCAAGGATATCAAGTCCAAAATCGCCCTGTTCTGCAATGTCGGCGTGGATGCCGTCATTACGGCAAAAGATGTGGACTGCATCTACGAAGTGCCGCTGAACTTCCACAAGGAAGGGCTCGATGACAAGATCGTGGAGCTGCTCCATATCTGGACCCGGGCGCCCCGGCTGGAAAACTGGGAAGAGCTGATCCGGAAATTCAAGGAGCCCGCACATGATGTCACCATCGCCATTGTCGGCAAATACGTGGATTTGACCGAATCCTACAAAAGCCTGAACGAGGCGCTGTATCACGGCGGCATTCCCAATGACAGCCGGGTCAATCTCATGTTTATCGATTCCGAGACCCTGGACGCCGATTCGTGCGAAGCGGTGCTGTCGTCGGCCGACGGTATTCTGGTGCCCGGCGGATTCGGCCCGCGCGGCATCGAAGGCAAGATCTGCGCCGTCAAATTCGCAAGGGAAAACCGGATTCCGTATTTCGGCATCTGTCTCGGGATGCAGATCGCGGTGATCGAGTTTGCCAGGAACGTTGCCGGAATTTTGGATGCCCACAGCTCGGAATTCAACGAATTCACGGCCGACCCCGTCATCTACCTGATGCTGGAATGGTTCGACGAACAGACGCAGACCGTTCAAACGCGAAATGCCGGATCGGACAAGGGCGCCACCATGCGGCTGGGCGCCTATCGCTGCAGCCTGGAGCCGGGCACCCTGGCGGACAAGGCTTACGGCGCCGGCGATATTTCCGAGCGGCACCGCCACCGGTACGAGTTCAACAATGCCTACAAGGCAATCCTTCGGGAAAAAGGGCTGGTGATCAGCGGCCGGTCCCCCAACGGGGAGCTTGTTGAGATCGTCGAGCTCAAAGACCATCCCTGGTTTCTGGGATGCCAGTTTCATCCGGAATTCAAATCCAGGCCCATGGACCCCCATCCCCTGTTCCGGGAGTTCATCCGGGCGGCCCTGGCGTATCAACAATCGAAGTAGTTTTTTCATTTTTTTAGAATAAGGAGAGACCCTTAAATGGCTTCCCAGGTTACCATTCCGACCCTGTACAAGATGAAGGAAAAAGGCGAGAAAATTGTGGCTCTGACAGCCTATGATTACCCGCTGGCAAGGCTGGTGGATACGGCAGGCGCGCACCTGATTCTGGTGGGGGACTCCCTTGGCATGGTTGTTCAGGGCCATTCCAGCACCCTGCCGGTGACCATGGATGAAATGATTTATCATACAAAGATCGTCTCCCGGGCCAGCCGGCAGGCGATGGTGGTCGGCGACATGCCGTTCATGTCCTATCACACCGGCCCTGACGTTGCCGTGGCCAATGCCGGGCGCTTCATCAAGGAAGCCGGGGCCGCTGCCGTCAAACTGGAAGGGGGGGCTTCCGTGAGCGGCGTTATCAAGGCCATCACGCTGGCAGGCATATCCGTTCAGGCCCATATCGGGTTAACGCCGCAGTCCGTGCATCAGATGGGCGGATACCGGGTTCAGAGGGATGAGGACCGCCTTCTGGCCGATGCCCTTGAGGTCGAGGCTGCCGGCGCTTTTTCCGTGGTGCTGGAAGGCATTCCCTCCGATATTGCGGAATCCATTACCCGAAAGCTCAAAATTCCGACCATCGGCATCGGAGCCGGCCCGTCCTGCGACGGCCAGATCCTGGTGATTCACGACCTGCTGGGACTGACCGACCGGCACGTGCCCCGTTTTGTCAAGCAATACGCCAAACTGCTGGATCTGGCAAGGGACGCGGTTCAGAGCTATTCACAAGAGGTTCAGTCCGGCCGTTTCCCCGGAAAGGAGCATTGCTATTAAGGAGGCCAAATGAAACCTGCGATCGCAATCGTCGGCTGCGGCCGGATGGGGACGGCCCTTGCAAAAACACTTGGCGACAGGGGCTATGCCATTGTCGGGGTTTCAAGCCTTCATCTGGAATCCGCCTTAAGGCTGGCGGCGCTTTGCGGTATTTCCGAAGCCGTCGAACGGCCGTGGGAGATCACCCGCAGGGCCGATGTCGTGTTTCTGACCACACCGGACGGGGTGATCGGATCTGTTTGCGATTCGATATCGCAGCGGGACGGGTTTTCCCCGGAGGCGATCGTTCTTCACTGCTCCGGCGCCCACGCCTCTACCATCCTGTCTTCGGCCCGCAAATCCGGCGCATCGATCGGCTCCATGCACCCCCTGCAGAGCTTTGCATCCGTTGACATCACGCAAAATCCGTTTCAGGGAATCC
>JBBIPX010000023.1:0-34134 GCA_037442625.1 Desulfobacteraceae bacterium | reverse complement strand
TTTCAGGTTTGCCGGCTTTGCACCCCTTCCGGATCAGACCATTTTGCAACCGAAGATGAATAAAACACATGCACCGTCATTCCGGGCGTTACCCGGAATCGCAAGAGAAATGAGGACAGAAAATGAAAATTGCATTCCCGACCCAACAGAATTTCGGCCTGAACAGCCCCTTATTCAACCACTTCGGATCCGCCATATTTTTTATCATTGCGGATACGGAGTCCGGCAGCATTGAAACCATAACCAATCCGGACCGGGATCACGATCACGGACAGTGCCAGCCCCTGAAGGCCCTGAACGGAAAGCCCGTTGACGCCATTGTGGTCGGCGGCATCGGAAAGGGCGCGCTTCAGAAACTTCAAGCAGCCGATATCAAGGTGTTCCGGGGGGTTGAAGGAAGCGTATCGGAAAATCTCGAGCGGATTAAATCCGGCAGGCTGATTGATTTCAGCATGAATCTGACCTGCGCCGGACACGGCCCGGACGGCGAGTGCAGCCATTAAATGCAGATCAGCGCCTATCAGCAGGAGCAGATTGAAGCCTTTCTTCTGGCGGCAACGCATCTGGATACGCTGCCTCCGGATCAGGCGGATGCCCTTAAAACCGGGGTTCACGAATATCTGAAGTTCCGCGAGGATGCGGATGCCTTTCTGAATAAGCATTTTGCATCCACCTGCACGCAAAAATGCTTTCAAAGCAGCCTCAGCGCCTGCTGTTCCCGGGAAGGCATCATCACATTCTTTGCCGATATCGTTATAAACGTTTTATTTTCCGCTCCGGATGAACGAAATCGCCTGCTGACGGTTCTCCGGAAGCCAAATGCCGGCCCCAAATGTGTTTATCTGGGGCCGCGGGGATGCCTGTGGCGGATCAAGCCCGTCGTCTGCCAGATGTTTATCTGCGATGCTGCAAAGGAAAGGGTTTTTTCAGACCATCCGCCAGCAAGATCCTCCTGGGACGATCTGAAAAACCGTGAAAGGCAGTTTACCTGGCCGGATAAAATAGTCCTTTTTGATGATCTGGAAACCCTTTTCATTGACGCCGGACATGATTCATCCCTCATGTACCTGCATAACAGTCCCGGGCTGCTCCGGATCAAAAAAAGGGCCGGGGTTTAACCCTCCACCATCCCATGCAAACCGCCAGACCCCTTCAGATAACGATTGGAAAGGCCATCCGGCTGGAATCCGTTCCGGATCAACTGGACCGGTTCCTGAGGGATCAACTGGAAATACCCAATCCCAAATGGCTGGAAAATGAGCGCATGGGAAGGTGGAATCGGGAAACCCCCAAAACGCTTTGCTGTTATGCCCGGACGCCGGACGGGGGTCTGATCCTGCCGCGCGGATACACGGGGCAGTTGATCCGCCGCTGCAATAAAGACGGCATTGCATACCGGATTGACGATCAGCGGCGCTCCCTTCCGCTTCTGGATTTTACCTTTACCGGGGAGCTGAAACCGTTTCAGAAAGCAGCGGTCGAAGCCCTTGGATCCAAGCATTTCGGCACGTTGGCAGCACCGACCGGAAGCGGCAAAACCGTCATGGCCATGGCCATGATCGCCGAGCGCCGTCAGCCGGTCCTGATCATCGTCCACACGCAGGATCTGGCCGACCAGTGGATGCACCGCGTTGAAGCGTTTTTGAACATTCCGCAAGCGGACATGGGAAGGATCGGCAGCGGAAAAAAGAAGATCGGCATGCACATCACCATTGCCATGGTGCAGTCGCTGTATAAATGCGCCGCGGAAATCGCACCCCGAATCGGGTTTCTGATCGTCGATGAATGCCACCGGTGCCCCAGCCGGACATTTACCGAGGCCGTCTCGCTCTTTGATTCAAAATACATGCTGGGACTCTCCGCAACGCCCTGGCGAAGGGACAATCTGTCGCAGTTGATCTTCTGGCATCTGGGAGATGTCCAATATTCGATCGACAAGAACCTGCTGGTGGATACCGGCGATATTCTGCCCGCGGAGATCGTGCCGCGCACGACCGACTTCAAGGCCCATCATGATCCGGCAAGGGCATACAGCAAAATGCTGGCGGAGCTGACGGCCGACGACTCCCGAAACCGCCTGATCGCCTCGGATGTGGCCGACGAGGCGGCTAAGACTGCGGGGATCTGCCTGGTATTATCGGACCGGAAACAGCACTGCGAAACCCTCAGGGCCATCCTGGCATACCGGCATAAAATCGCAGCGGAAGTGCTGACAGGGGATGTGGAGGCCGGCATGCGGGCGGATATCCTCAAAAGGCTTGCTCAAGGGAATATCAAAGTCCTGATTGCAACCGGCCAGCTTCTTGGCGAAGGATTTGACTGCCCGAATCTGTCTTCCCTTTTTCTGGCAACCCCCATCCGCTTCAGCGGCAGGGTGCTGCAATATATCGGCCGGGTGCTTCGCCCGTCACCCGGAAAGCGCAAGGCCCGAATATTCGATTATGTGGACGCCGATGTCGGCGTTCTCAAATCCGCTGCAGAAGCCAGGCAGAGGGTGTACCGGGGTCGGCGGTAGTGCGTAAATCCATTTACGCTACAATTTGCCATGCCGGACGATTTCACCATCCGTCAGATAGATGACTTCCTCGGCGATATTTGTGGCATGATCGGCGATCCGCTCGATATGACGGGAAATCAGAAACATATTGATCAGGGTCGCCACGTTCTCCGGCGTCTGTAGGATGGCTGATTTCAATTCCGTATAAGCGCTCCGGACATACCCATCCACTTCATCATCCATGAGGCAGACTTTGCAAGCCGTGTCCGTATCGAGCTGCACCATGGCGTCCAGACTCATTTTGAGCATGTTTCTGGCTTTTTCCGCCATCGTTGCGTAATCAAAAATGTACTTGCAGGTTTTATCCTTGGAGATGGTTTTGATGCGATAGGCGATATTGACGGTTTCATCGGAGATTCTCTCAAGATCGCTGTTGATCTTGATCACCCCCACCAGAAACCGAAGATCCACGGCCACCGGCTGATGCAACGCCAGCACCTTGAGGCATTCTTCCTCGATTTCAACTTCCATTTCATCGACTTCATAGTCCATGCTGACAATCTGTTCTGCGATCTCGGCATTGCGGCTTTCGATGCTTTTGATGGCCAGCCGCACCCGGTCTTCCACCAGTGCGCCCAGACTCAGGATACTTTTTTTGATTTTTTCAAGTTCTCTTTGAAGATGTTTTGCCATGATGGTCCTTATGATCAGCCGAAACGGCCGGTGATATAGTCTTCCGTTTGCTTCAGACGGGGACGGGTGAAAAGGGTGTCGGTCTCATCCATTTCAATCAGCTTTCCCATGTAAAAAAAAGCCGTCATGTCCGACACACGGGCAGCCTGCTGCATGCTGTGCGTGACAATGATGATGGTATAGTTTTCCTTGAGCTCGCCGATCAAGTCCTCGATTTTCTGGGTGGCGATCGGATCCAGGGCCGACGCGGGTTCATCCATCAGCACAATTTCGGGCTCGACCGCAAGCGCCCTGGCAATGCACAGCCGCTGCTGCTGGCCGCCGGAAAGCCCCAGTGCCGATTCGTGCATCCGATCCTTGATCTCATCCCAGAGCGCCGCTCTTTTCAGGCTTTCCTCAACCCGGCCTTCGATGAATGCTTTATCCTTTACGCCATTGACCTTCAAGCCATAGGCCACATTTTCATAAATGCTTTTCGGAAACGGGTTGGGTTTTTGAAAGACCATGCCCACTCGCCGCCTCAGCATGACCACATCCACGGACGGGGAATTGATGTTGAAATCATCCAGAATGATCTCCCCTTCCACCCTGCTGATGGGGATCAGGTCGTTCATTCGGTTAAGACACCGCAGAAACGTGCTTTTCCCGCAGCCCGAAGGCCCGATCAGCGCGGTCACCTCCGAGGGTTTTACATCCAGGGTGATATCATAAAGCGCCTGGGCATCGCCATAATAAAAATTCAGATTCTTGGCACGGAGTTTAAATTTATCGGTCATGATCCCCTCATTACTTCAACTTTTTTCGAAGTCTGGCACGCCAGACGATCGCCACAAGATTCATTCCCAGCACCAGGACGATAAGCACCAGCGATGTGCCGTACTGAAGCGGGCGGGTGGCTTCGATGTTTGTTCCGGCCGTCGCCAGAACATAAATATGATACGGCAGCGCCATGATTTTACTGAACAGTGATGTCGGCAGCGACGGTGTGTAAAAGACCGCGGCCGTAAACATGATCGGCGCCGTTTCTCCGGCGGCCCGGCTGAGCCCCAGAATCGCGCCCGTCAGGATGCCTGGCAGGGCGGCGGGAAGCACCACCTGATAAATGGTCTGCCATTTGGAGGCGCCCAGGGCCAGTGAAGCCTCCCTGTAAGTATCGGGCACGGATTTGAGCGCTTCCTCTGTTGAGCCGATGATGACCGGCAGCGTCAGCGCGCCCAGTGTCAATACTCCGGCCAGAATGCATTCGCCCATTCCCATCCAGATCACGAAAAAAGCCAGGCCGAAGAGGCCGAATACAACGGACGGCACGCCGGCAAGGTTGCTGATGCCCAGGCGGATCAGCCGCAGCACCCGGCCGGGGCGGGCGTATTCATTGAGATAAACGGCGGATGCAACGCCGATGGGAAGCGCAACGACAATCGCCCCGATGCCAAGACAAAGCGTCCCCACAATACAGGGCAGGATGCCGCCTTTTGTCATGGAATCGGTCGGCGCCTGCGTTAAAAACTCCCATGTAATGGCCTTCCAGCCCCTGCCGGCGATAAAAAAGACGACCGCGAACAATCCGACGCCGTTGATGATCGCCGCCGTTCGAAAAAACATGAACAGGACCTGCTGAATGCGTTTTCGGCGCTGGTGAACCCGCTCAACGGAGGATTCCAGGATATCGGCCTCCGAACGTGTCCCGGCGGGAAGCGGGCGGGCTGCTGATTGCGGATTTATCAGCGTTTGTGTTTCTTCCATCACAGCGATGCCTCTCCCGTCTGACGGTATTTATGCGCGATCTGGTCGGCAATGATGTTAAAGAGCAGGGTGAAGAAAAACAGGACAATGCCGGTTGCAAAGAGTGCGTGATAATGGTCTCCGCGAAACGAGGCTTCCGCCATTTCCGCCGCGATGCTGGCGGGCATGGGCCGCACGGGATCCATCAGGGACGAGGGTATCATGGCGGCTCCCCCGGCCACCATCAGCACCACCATGGTCTCGCCGATGGCCCGGGACATGCCCAGAATAATCGCCGTGCTGATGCCGGAAATCGACGCCGGCAGAATGACCCGGATCAGGGTTTCCCAATGCGTGGCGCCCAAAGCCAGCGAGCCTTCTTTCAGCGCGACGGGCACGCTGTAAATGGCGTCCTCGGAAAGGCTGCATATCGTGGGCACGGACATGAAGGAAAGCATGAGCGCGGCGTTAAAGAGGTTCAGTCCCGTTGGAATTCCGAAGGTGCGCTGCAGAAAAGGCGCCGCCACGACCATGCCGAAAAACCCGATCACCACGGATGGCAGGGCGGCCAGCAGCTCGACAACGGGTTTCATGATTTCAGCTACGCGGTTATGGGCCAGTTCCGCCAGATAAATAGCCGTCATGACGCCCAGCGGGACGGAGATAACGGCTGAGACGAGCGTCACGGCAATGGAGGCCACAATCAGGGGGAAGATGCCGAAATCCGGGGGATCCGATGTGGGGTACCAGAATTTGCCGAACACAAAATCGAAGAAGGTCACTTTTTTGAAGATCGGCAGGCCTTCCATGAACAGAAAAATCATGATCATGGCCAGGATGGCGATGGATGCCAGCGCCACACTGAAAAAGATAATGCGCACCGATTGATCGGTTCTTTGGCGAGCGTTTGTCATAAGCTTTCTTTCCGCGCATTGATACGCATGGGTCAACCATCGGCGGCTCCGTCAACGGTTCGTTGCGGCCCACTCCCTCGTGGAAAGGAGACTGAAGGGGATTTCCCATGTCCGCGTATCTGAAAATCCCCCCTTCCCCCCTTTTCAAAGGGGGGAACCTGATCCTGTCTTAATGTAATCCATCTTACTTCAACGGGATAAACCCATCTTCCTCAACCAGCTTCTGGCCCTTGTCACTGACGACATAGTTCAGGAAAGCTTTTACTTCGCCCGCGGGCGGAACCGGGGTGTACATATAGAGCGGTCTGCTGATCGGATACGTCTTGTCCAGCGTGGTCGTCTTGGAACCGATAATACCATTGGCGGAAAGCCCCTTCACGCTCTTGTCTATATACCCTAATCCGATGTAGCCGATGGCGTTCGGATTGCTTGAAACCGCCTGAACCACGGCGCCGTTGGAAGCCTGAAGCAGGGCGCCGGGGTAAACCCGTTCCTTTTTCATGACTTTTTCTTCCCAGACCTCATAGGTTCCGGAAGACGTATCGCGGGAGATAATCACGATCGGTTTGTCCGCTCCGCCGATTTCTTTCCAGTTCTTGACATCTCCCTTGTAAATGGCCTTCAACTGATCCAGGGTGATGTTGTGAAGCGGATTGGTCGGATGGACAACCGGCACGATACAGTCAAAAGCAACAATAAACTCAACAGGATTTGAGCCTTTTTCCTTTGCCTGATCCATTTCTTTGGGCTGGATCGCGCGCGAGGAATCGGCGATGTCCGTGGTTTTGTCGATCAGGGCCTTGATGCCGTTTCCGGAACCGCCGCCGGAAATGGAAATTTTCGCATCCGGGTTCTCTTTCATAAAAGCTTCGGCTACTTTCTGGGCAATCGGAAGTACGGTTGTAGATCCGTTGATGGAAATATTTCCGGCAAAGGCCTGGCTTGCCGAAAAGATCATCGCCATTGACATGATACCGGTAACCCAATGCATTTTTTTCATTTTACCCTCAATACTTTTTTAAATGTTCATTTTCTTTAATTCAAAAATGATTTCTGTTTCCCGCATGGAAACGAATTCCCGATTTCCGTCAAAATATAAGGAAGGATTGTTAGAAAATGATTAGGATTTTATAAAAACTTGACAAGGGATATGAATGCCGAATTCACTGCCTGTCCCCGGCGTGCTTTCCACGGTGATCCTGCCCGCATGGGCATTGACGATATGCTTGACAATCGCCAGCCCCAGGCCCGTGCCCCCCAGTTTCCGGCTTCGGGAGGGATCCGCGCGATAAAACCGCTCAAATAGCCGCGGCAGATGTTCCGGCGCAATGCCGATGCCATGGTCCCGAAACAAAACGGCAACCTCGGCATTCATTTGTTCAGCCTCGATTTCAATGCTGCTTCCCGGCCCGCTGTATTTGACGGCGTTGTCCAGAAGATTCACGAATGCCTGCTCGATCAGGGCCGCGTTCAGGTTCAAGAAAAGCGTATCTTCGCAGGACATCCGGATTTGTATTGCTTTTTCGTCGGCCATCGGCTGGCAGATCTGGCAGGCGGACTTCAGGATCGGCAGCAGCGGAAGATTTTCCAGGACAATTTCCTTTTTGTCCGTTTTCTGCTCGATAAGGGACAAATTCATCAAATCATCAATGATGGCATTCAGGCGGTTGGTGTGTTTTTCGATGATCCCGAGGAACCGAACAGCTTCCTCCGGGTGATTCAGCGCACCTGTTTTCAGCGTTTCCACAAACCCTTTAATGGCGGTGAGCGGCGTTTTTATTTCATGCGAAACGTTGGCGGCAAAATCCTTTCGCATGTTTTCAAGGCGCCTGAGCCGGGTGACATCGTTTAAAACAATCAGGACCCCGATGCGCTCATCTCTGGCGTTTTTAAGTGCGCTGCTGCGTGCATTGTATACCGCCTCCCCGTTGACGTAAAAAAACAGATCCTCCTGATGAAAAGTTTCATCCCGGAACGCCATCCTGACAAAGCGCTGGAAATCCGGGTTTCGGATGGTCTCCTGAACGCTCCGGTTGACCAGTTCGTCCGGCTTGCGGGAAAACATCCGGGCTGCCGTATGATTGATGCTGATGATCCTCTCTTGCGGATCAACCGCCACGACCCCTTCGATCATGCTGGAGAGGACTGCTTCCAGTTCGTTTTTCTGACCGATGATCGTCTGCATGCGCTCATCCAGGCTGTCCGCCATGTCGTTCATGGTTTTTGCCAGATGTTCCGTCTCGGGAGAATCAAATACCGGCAGCCGGTAGGACAATTGCCCTTTGGCAAAATATTCGGCGCCCTCGCGGATTTTTTCGAGCGGCCGGCTGATGCGTCTTGAAAACAGAAGGCTTGCGCCGGTTGCTATCAATGCGACCACCAGCACGCCAAGCGATATGCGCCGGTGAATCTTCTCAAGCTGTCTGTCGATCGCTCCGATATGCACCGATGCTCGAAGGACCCCGACGGGCGTGCCGCCATCAAGCAGGGGAACCGCCAGATACATCACGGGATCCTGAAGGGTATGGCTGTAGCGGGTGAACACGCCGGTATCCCCGGACATCGCCTTCACAAACTCCGGGCGATCGGAATGATTCTCCATGGTATCCGGATCGGCATCCGAATCGCCCAGAACTCTCCCGGAAGGCTGCATTACCGTAATCCGCGTGTCGGAGGCTTTCGCCGCCCGTTTGCACAGCAGGTCAATGCCTTTCCAGTTTCCGGCCAGAAGAAACCCCGTCATCTGGTCTTTCAGGAGATTGGCCCTTGCCGCGAGATTGGCGTCCGTCTGATCCATGAAAAACTGCCGCATCGAAAAATCCGCGTACCAGCTTGTTGCCAGAAGCGGAAGCAGTACGATCAGCAGAAACGGCGGATACAATTTCCAGAAAAGGGGAAATCTTTGTTTCATGGATTCTCCTTGAAGCGGTACCCCACGCCGCGGACCGTTTCTATATAGTGGCCGCAATGACCCAGTTTTTTCCGAAGTCCGACGATCTGCACATCCACGCTGCGTTCGGTCACCGGATAGTTGTCGCCGCGGACCCCGTCCACAATCTGGGAACGGGTGGAAACCCAGCCCGGACGCCTGCACAGCATCGCCAGAATCTGAAATTCGGTAAAGGAAAGATCGACCGGTTCTCCGCAGACTTCGACCCTTCGCCTTCCCGGATCAATCGAGATATCACCCCGGCAAAGGATGCCTTTTTCCGGCGCATCGTTTTTGCGCCGGAGCACCGCGCTGATTCTGGCGCCCAGGATTTTCGGGCTGAAGGGTTTGGTGATATAATCGTCGGCCAGCGCCAGTCCGGAGACGATATCGGGTTCTTCGCCTTTGGCGGTGAGCATGATGACGGGCATATTCACAAATTTCGGATCCGACCTGAGCATTTGCGCAACCTTGATTCCGCTCATTCCCGGCAGCATGATGTCCAGAACCACCAGATCAAACGGTTCGGAGCGGATCAGCCGAAGAGCGACTTCTCCGGATCCGATGCAACCGACACGGTAGCCTTCCGCCGTCAGATTATACCGGACCAGCTCAGCGATATCCTCCTCATCTTCCACTATCAGAATGTGCGGTCTGTCCATGATTAGACGCTCTCGCAAAAAGTCGAAATTGTGACGGCGAAGAAAAAAGTTCAAGATCAAGGCGTGCAAATCCTGAGGACCGGCGTTCCGCCTGCCGTAAGTACGCCGCAATGACGAAGGATGCAGCGCAACGCAGCATCCGGACTTTTTACGATGCCGTCAGCCTTAACCTTATGTAAAAATTGTAAGATGTACTTCCGACAGATAATTTGTCAAGGATATTTTCGCATCTTTCATTTTCGTTTACAAAGCCATCAAAATTAAGTGCGGTATCCCCGGAATTCCTAACCGAGATTTAGCACGACCCTAATATTCTTCTAACATCGGGCTGTCATAAAGATGACCGTTACCGTCAATCGATGCGCCGAACATTCATTGCCTGGAAAAGTTGCCGTTACGGACTGTTTCCTTTTCTGATAACATCCGGCGGCCGCAATTGCAACTGCCGGGATTTTCCGGCTGAAGGAAATTACGAGCAGAATCCTAACCCTATGATGACTCCCTCTCCTCCGTATCTTTATGATTCCGATTACTGGCGCCGGGTATTTCAGATAAACCCCGCATCTCCGGGCAATTCCCCGGAGAACCTGCCTTTTGCCCCAGGCGATGCGATGGCCGGGGTTGAAAACGAACTGCAAACCGCCGTGCTTGGCGACAGCACCACCGTGGACCTGCCCGTATCCATCCGGGAATCGGATTTTTTCAGAAATATCAGAAAGCGCGCCCAATCCGGGGAAAGCACCGGCAAACCGGCATCCGAACTGGATAAATACCTGGATGACAGGGATGACAACGTGTGGGAAAACAGTTGGGTCCGGTTTCCCCGCCAGATGCTCAGCAGTTATGCCCAGCAGGTGCTGCATATTGATCTGCTGTCGGACAAGCGCTGCCCGGAAAGCCCGCAGCGCACGGATGTATCCCGTTTCGTTTATTCACATCGCAGGCAGGAATGGGTTCGCGTTCCGGTCAGCTACCTGATCAAATTGAGCCTGGCCGATGTGATCGGGCGATGCGGCAGAAAAATTCCACAGATTCAGTCCATCGGGGAAAAGCTGATGAAGCATTTTCTGAGCGACAACACCTCGCCGGAAACCTATTCATTTCAGCCCGTCCCGCTTTCCCTGAAAACCGGCATGGGACAGGCATCGGCCCGTGAAACCCTGAAACGCTATCTGCTCACCCATCTTCTGGTTGAATACGCAAATCAGCAGTTTCAGCTCCGGCTGAGCGGCCAGGAGACGCAGATCTATTTTGCCCCGCACCCTCCCCATCGGCTCAGACAGCTCAACGATCTGATTCCGGATGCCGCATACCGCCAGCTCTTCATGAATCCCTGCCTGTCCGGATGGGACAAGGGCGAAAAAAAACACCAGTATATGCATCTGTGCCACCAGGTGTTGTCCCGGAGCCAGTTGAACGCCGTGACCAAGCTGAAGGATGCGGGCATCATCACGTCCAATCTGGTGGTGCTTCCCAATATGTCCAATATCAGCCTGGCCAACAACGGAACCCATATCAGCCTGAGCAGTGAAAAAATGGGCCGGATGATGGCCGATCCCTCGTCGGGGTTCGGAACCGTCGAAGAAAAATATTTCGGGGACCTGGTCATCAAAATCGTCGAACATTTTCTTCCCCTGTTTGTCAATACTTATACGGCAGACCCCTACCGGATGGATTTCTGGGATTTTCACCCGGAAAAGGCCCTGGGATTTCTGGCGCATGAACTGGATTATACCCATTTGAGAATGCTCTGGCGGCGATGGAAAAAAAAGGCAAAGCTGAAAGCCTTCGGCCTGATTTCAAAATGGCCCATGACCCCGATGGGACCGCTGAAGCTGGACAAAGCGCTCAGCCGGATTTTCGGACTTCGGGGCGATCTGGTGCCGGACTTCCGGCTGATCGATTACCTCGTATGCCTGCTGAGCACCGAGCAGAGTCCGGCCCTGAACGGACATCCTGATAACGATGTTCAATTGAAACAGAACCTGGCGAACATGGGGGTGTTTGACCGGCGGATGGCGCTGTATCTGTTTTACCGGTTACGGCAGTATCAATCCATGGGATTTTCCGGTTTCGAAGGCCGCTATTACAGCCTGTTTCCCCGTTTCTTAAAAGATATGGGGCCGGCCGTCAGTCTACAGCAACTGATCACGGCCTTTGCCTGCCAGTCGATTATCGACCAGAAAATCACCCATCGGCAGATTCCCGACAGCCCGGTTGTGGAAAGCGAACGCCGCCAGATTCTCTTTGGCGCCGCCATCGGTATCCCTACGTTTTTTGTGCAGAAGCAGACCGCCAATGCCCTGATGCAGTCGATTCTGAAAGAAGTGGAAAACACCCGGCCGAGCAGGCGCTATCCGGGTTATGTCCGCATTCACAACAGGGAATACCGCAAGGCCCTGATAAAAATTCTGCGACGGGATGCGGCCGGACTGATTGAAATGATGCAGATGAAGGATGTGCTCGACGATCTTGAAAGCAGGGTTCAGGATCCTGACCGCCATGCCGCTTCCGGCAGACTGATCCGGGGTGTTCTGGATCATGCCGGCGCCAGGAACCCGTTCAAATTAAGCGGAGCCGAATTCAACCAGGCCGCTGAAACATTTTACCGCACAACGCTTCGGAAACAGCACCTTGAAGAGGCGATGGCCGTCATGTCCGAAGACTGCAAAAATCCGGACCGGCCGGGTGCGCAGGACGACCCGGGAAAGGCTGTTTCACAGGCCATCAACCAGAAACCGGCCGCCGAGTTTATCGCCGCCGTTCATGACGATGTGGTCAACGACAGGATCCGGCTCGGCGAACTGACCTCTCTCATCCATGTTCTGATTCTACAGGCCGGGCCGCTGCGTGAAAAGGAATCATCGGAGCCGTGAATGTTTTCACCCACCAATACATCGTCCGGGAAACCGGGCTGGCACGAACTGAAACCCTGTGCGCGGATTCCCGGCTTGCCTGGATGTACTGCGACGTTCGGGAGAAGGCAAACTGGCTGTTTCAGGCCCTTACTTCCGGCGGGTTTTCGAAATTTCTGGCGTGGATGCATTATGACATGCACACGCACCTGACAAGAAAACAGATCGTCCATGCCATGCGGGAACTCGGCATCAATTCAAAAGAAATCGCGGACGACGTGTCGTGCTATCGGAGCCTGCGGGATATCTTCGAGCGAAAAATACGGTATGCGGACTTCAGGCCCATGCCGGAGGAACCCAGTGCCGTTCTGTCTCCTGCCGATGCCAGGGTTCTGATCGGATCATTTGCCACAACATCCGCCGTGTTCATCAAGAATAAATTCTTCGATTTTGCCGAACTGCTCGGCATGGACCGGATCAACTGGCTGTCACGGTTCGCCAACGGCGATTTTGCGGTATTCCGGCTGACTCCGGATCAGTATCATTACAATCATTCACCGGTGTCCGGTGTGGTTGCCGATCATTATGAGATATCCGGCCGCTATCATTCCTGCAACCCCGGCGCCGTGGTCCGTGAGGTCACCCCGTTGTCGAAAAACCGGCGCGTTATTACCGTCATCAATACCGACACCGACAACGGAACCCGCATCGGGTGCGTGGCCATGGTCGAGGTCGTGGCCATGATGATCGGCGATATCGTTCAGTGTTACAGCGATTCGGCCTATGACGACCCCAAGGGGATGGTGCCGGGAATGGTGCTGAAAAAAGGCCGGCCCAAAAGCCTGTTCCGGCCGGGAAGTTCGACAACCGTGCTGATTTTTGAAAAAGGCCGCATCCGGTTCTCCGATGATCTGTGGCGGAACATGTTCCGGCGGAACGTATCCAGCCGGTTCTCCCGGGGGTTCGGACAGCCGCTGGTGGAAACCGACGTCCGGGTGAGATCGGAAATCGGGCGGCGGATATCTTCAAGCGATTCAGGAAGGCTATCTTAAAAAGGAGGAGGTTATGCAACATCTCGCGTTTGTCAGTGTTCTGGCCCTGCTGTTCACGATCCTGATGCGGTGGGGATTCATCCACCTGCCGGAGGAAAAATGGCAGATACTGGCCTCTGTTCCCCGGCGCAAGCACAGCGCCGCCACATGGAACGGCATCAATTTTACGTTTTACGGACTTTTTACCGCAATGGCCTATACCTTTGCTACCGCCATCCTGGTCATCCTGCTGGAATCCGTGAACATCCCCCTTTCCGGACTGTCCATCCTGGTGATCTGCATTCTCGGGATCTGCATCCCCGCTTCCAAACTGATCGCCCGGATCGTGGAAAAAAAAACCAGCACTTTTACGGTCAGCGGCGCCTCGTTTGCAGGCATTGCCCTCACCCCGCCGGCCGCTTTCGCGATCAACCATTTCATCGGCAGCCGCATGGGATTTCACCTGCCGGTCATGGTTGTCATGGCCGGCCTGGCAACGGCTTACGCATTCGGCGAGGGCATCGGACGACTGGCCTGCATCAGCTTCGGGTGCTGCTACGGCAAATGCCTTTCGGAATGCCCTTTGTGGGCGCAGCGGCTGATGAAAAATCTCTGTTTTGTCTTTTCCGGCAAAACCAAGAAAATCGCCTATGCGCATGGACTGGACGGCCAGAAGGTGATCCCGATTCAGGCCATTACCAGCCTGATCTTCTGCGCCTGCGGGCTGGTCAGTGTGTATCTGTTTCTGGAAGGATATTATCGAAGCGCCTTTCTTCAGGCCGTATTCGTAACCCAGATCTGGCGGTTCCTGTCCGAACTGTTGCGGGCCGACTACAGGGGAGAGGGGAAAATTTCCGTATATCAGATCCTCTCCGGCATATCGGTCGCTCTGGCCGTGATCTATTGCGGGATTTTTTCAGCAGACGTTCTCTTGGCAGGCGACATCCGGGCGGGACTGACCGCCATGTGGGATCCGTTTGTCATTATTTTGCTGCAGCTCATCTTTGTATCAACTTTCATTTACACGGGCAAAAGTCAGGTAACCGCCTCCATAACGATGTTTTATGTGGTGCGAGACCGGATCTAGCGCCGGTTTGGCCGGACCGGATCATCGCTTCCGAAAAGGAAACAAGTCATGTCTTCATTTATTCGAAAAACCGCCTATACCGGCCCGGTTCAGGGCGCGGTGCTGGATTGGGCCGGAACGGCCGTTGATTTCGGCTGCATGGGGCCGGTTGAAGTCTTTCGGGAAAGTTTTCAGTTGTTCGATATCGAAGTTTCCGTTGCCGAGGTCAGGCAGTTCATGGGCCTGATGAAAAAAGACCACATCCGCAGCTTGTGCCTGCTTCCCGCAGTAGCCGCAAGATGGAAAGAAAAATTCGGCCAATTGCCGGATGAAAATGATGTGGAAGCCCTGTATGCCGAAACCGAACCCATGATGGTTTCCGCGATTGCCAGCCACTGCGATCCGATACCGGGCCTGCTGGAGACGGTTGAAGCGTTGCGCAAAAGCGGCATCCGGATCGGATCATCCACCGGTTATACCCGGCCGATGATGGACATACTGGTGCCGGCAGCACGCCGGAAAGGCTATCAGCCGGATGCCGGCGTCTGCTCATCGGATGCGCCCGCCGGGCGCCCCTATCCGTGGATGTGTTTTCAAAATGCGATTCTATTGCAGATTTATCCCATGGAGGCCATGGTGAAAATCGGCGACACCATCAGCGACATCGAAGAAGGCCTGAACGCCGGCATGTGGACCATCGGGCTGACACAATCCGGCAATTCGCTGGGATTGACCCGGGATGAAATAGACCTGATGGACCCTGAAATCCTGAAAAACAGGTTGACTGAAATCGAAAATTCCATGCGGGAAGCCGGCGCCCATTATGTTACCGAAGGCATCTGGGCATGCCTGCCCATTATCGGCGATATCAATGATCGACTCCGTCGCGGCGAACAGCCGCTGATGCCTGCAGCCAGACAGACGGCAAAGAAACATTCATGAACCGGCATTCATCAACAGATATGCAAAGAATGCCTCCCCTTTAACGAAACCACCACCACCATTGGAAGAAATAGATGTACTTATCCATCACAAACCAGGACAGACTGCCGAGTCATGACCTTTCGGAAGGTGACAGCAACCAATCGTTTTTTCGCCGGCAGTGGGATTCCGATCAGCTCAATGCGGAAACCCGTCACTGGCTGGCCGGAGATGAGCAGTATTTTCTGCGCCAGAGCCTTTCCACGCCCTGCCTGAATGTACTGTCATCCTGCCATGGCAGCACCATCACGGATATTCAGGGCAGGGATTATCTGGATTTTCATGGCAACAATGTTCATCAGATCGGGTTCGGCAATCCTGCGGTCGTCGCGGCCATTATCGAGCAGTTGAAGACGCTCTCCTTCTGTCCCCGGCGATATACCAACATCCCGGCCATTTCCCTGGCCCGCAAGCTTGCATCCCTTGCCCCCGGCAATCTGAACAAGGTTTTGTTCGCGCCGGGGGGGACGACGGCTGTCGGCATGGCCATGAAACTGGCGCGCGTGGCAACCGGCCGGTTTAAAACCATCTCCATGTGGGGGGCGTTTCACGGGGCATCGCTGGATGCCATTTCCATCAGCGGCGAATCCCTGTTTCGAAAAAATATCGGCCCCCTGCTGCCCGGGGCGGAACACGTGCCGCCGGCGGACCCGTATCACTGCCTGTGGGACCCGGAGGGCAGATGCGAGACCTGCGGGCTCAAATGCGCCGATTATGTCGCGTATGTCCTTGAAAAGGAAAAAGATATTTCGGCTGTTATCGCGGAACCCATCCGCAGCACATCCGTAATCCCGCCCCCTGCCGGCTATTGGAAAGAAATCCGGAGGGCCTGCGACCGCCACGGCGCGCTGCTGATTTTCGATGAAACCGCCATCGGACTGGGAAGAACCGGCAGGATGTTCGCCGCGGAGCTTTATGACGTGGAACCGGATATCCTCATCCTGGGCAAGGGTCTGGGCGGCGGCATTTTCCCCCTGGCGGCCATGATCGCCAGAGAGGATCTGGACATTGCGGCAGATTCCGCACTGGGTCATTATACCCATGAAAAAAATCCGGTGGCCTGCGCCGCAGGGCTGGCGGCGATCGATGTCATTGAAGGTGAAGGCCTGGTTGCACAGGCGGAAAAGCTTGGCCGATATGCCCTGGATCGGCTTAGCGCGCTCATGACAGATCATCCTTTGATCGGCGATGTTCGCGGCCAGGGGCTGCTGTTCGGCGCGGAGCTGGTGCGAAACCGGAAAACCAGGATTCCCGCCGAGATGGAAGCCGACCAGGTCATGTATGCCTGTATGAGGCTGGGATTGAGTTTCAAGGTCTCAGGGGGCAATTTTCTGACGTTGACTCCGCCGCTGACCGTACGGCGTTCCGAACTGGACCAGGCCGTCGATACGCTGGATGCGGTATTGGCCGAAGTGGAAAATGAGGTGGGATAGGATTTCGAAATCTATTTGAATTGGAGGCAATCATGAATATGGATCAATACCCGGATAACCCGTACCTGCTTCTGACACCGGGCCCTTTAAGCACCACAAAAAGCGTGAAAGGGGCCATGCTTCAGGACTGGTGCACCTGGGATGATGACTATAACCGGGTTGTCCAGCGGATCCGCGGGGTGCTGGTGTCACTGGCCACCGTCGATCCCGGCTACACATGCGTGCTGATGCAGGGAAGCGGGACCTTTGGCGTTGAGGCCGTGATCACGACGGCCGTTCCCCGGGACGGAAAACTCCTGGTAATCGCCAACGGCGCTTACGGCCACCGCATGGTAAAAATCGCACGGCTTGCCGGAATTCCGGTTTGCACCTACGAATGCGGCGAAACCGATGCCCCGGATGTGGACCATCTGATGGATCTTTTGAAACTGGACCCTTGCATTACCCATGTGGCCGTTGTCCATTGCGAGACGACAACGGGCATGCTAAATCCCGTATCGGACATCGGTGCCATGGTCAAATGCTTTGACAAGGTGTATATCGTGGATGCCATGAGCAGCTTTGGCGGTATCCGGATGGATATGGGCGAAGTCCGGGCGGATTATCTGATCAGCAGCGCCAACAAGTGCATTCAGGGCGTACCCGGCTTTTCTTTTGTTTTGGCCAGACAAAGTGAACTGGAAAAAACAAGGGGGCGTGCCCGCTCGCTCAGCCTGGACCTGTACGACCAGTGGGAAACCATGGAAAATCATTCCGGCAAGTGGCGGTTCACCTCACCCACCCATGTGGTTCGTGCTTTTGCCCAGGCGCTGGAAGAGTTGAAAACCGAAGGCGGGATAGAAGCCCGGTCCCGGAGATATCACCGCAACAACCGGCTGCTGATCGGTGGAATGCGCGGGCTCGGCTTCCGGCCCCTGCTGCCGGACACCCGTCAGTCCCCCATCATTACCGCCTTTCACAGCCCGCGGGATCCGGGCTATGAATTCAAGAAATTTTATAACCTGCTCAAGGAAAAAGGTTTTGTCGTCTATCCGGGAAAGGTCACGGACCAGGATACATTCCGCATCGGAAACATCGGAGATATCCATCCCGCGGATGTCACCCGCCTGCTGAAAGCCGTTGAAACGTCCATGTACTGGAAAGATGAAGACGCTTGAGTGAACTGCATGGCCAAATGGATGCGCTGCTTCCATTCTGCAGGCGCTGCGGCAGGTATTGCCCTGCTGAAGGCAATCAGAATAAATTCAGAAAATACTGGCACCAGTAACCCATGAATGCGGTTGCCGGCAAGGTCAGCACCCATGCCCAGACCATGCGTTCGACAATCCCCCATTTTACGGCGCTGAAACGCTTGGTTGCGCCAACGCCCATGATGGATGTTGCAATGATATGGGTTGTAGACAAAGGAATTCCCCAGTGCGATGCAATCTGAATCACCGTCGCAGCGGTGGTTTCCGCTGCAAATCCATGGATAGGCTGCAATTTTACCATCTTATGACCAAGTGTCTTTATAATCCGCCAGCCGCCTGCGGCCGTACCAGCAGCCATTGTCAGGGCGCAAACGATTTTTATCCATATGTGAACCTCGAACTTCGGGGATACCAGAAAACTCAGCCATCCGGGCAGATCCTGAAACATCCCCGAATTGGTTGCGCTGAACAATGCCAGTGCGATAATTCCCATTGTTTTCTGGGCGTCGTTCGTTCCGTGACTAATCCCCATGAAGGATGCGCTGATCAGTTGCAGTTTATTAAAAGCGGCATTCACGTTCCGGGGCGTTTGTCTTTTCAGCAAAATCATTAAAAGCCCCATCAACACAAAACCCGCAGCCATTCCGATGAACGGTGATATAATCATGGGAAGGACGACCTTCGGCCAGAGCCCTTCAATTTGCTGTGTTACCGGATTTTCGGCTGACCAGCGGATAACGGACCAGTTTCCGCGGGCAGACGCCAGCGTTGCGCCGCATAGTCCTCCGATCAGCGCATGACTGGAACTGGAAGGCAGGGCGTACCACCAGGTGAGCAGCCCCCAGATGATGGCTCCCACCAGCGCGCAGAAAATCGTCTGAAGAGTTACAAACTGTGTATCCACAAGCCCCTGGCCGATGGTTGTCGCCACGGCCGTTCCCAACAGCGCCCCCAACAGATTGGTAACGGCCGCCAGCAGAACAGCTTCCCGGGGCATCAATACTTTAGTTGAAACTACGGTGGCAATGGAATTTGCCGTATCGTGAAACCCGTTGATATATTCGAATAACAGCGCAACCAGAATCACACAGAAGATCAGAATCATCAGTTTCCCGCCAGTTACGAATTTTTCAGCACGATATGAAATATAACCTTCCCGGCATCCCGGCAGCGGTCAATGGCCTTTTCCAGCAATTCATACAGATCCCGCAAAATAATCAACTCCATCACTTCGTGTTTGCGGTTGTAAAGGCCCTGCAGCAGTTCAAGCATGAGCTGATCCGCTTGACCTTCGAGTTCGTGCAGGCGATCGGTCTGATCTTTTATTTTGTCGATCTTGGGATTTCGGCGAAGCGATCTGACCATCAACAGGAGCGTTTCCACGCCTTGATTAAGGATGGATATCTGTTTGGAAAAGTCTTGACCTTCAAGGGACTGATGGAAGAGGATGAAGCGTTCACTGAATTTTTCAAGCATTTTCGGAATCTTATAAAGCGCATCCGATAGCGATTGGATATCTTCCCGTTCCATCGGCGTCACGAATGTTTTGCAAAGTTGCTCGGCGATTTCCTCTGTGACACGCTTTCCCCTGCGGCGGGAGTCTTTGAAATCGGCATGGTTGCTTGCCGAATCCGGATTTTTAAGCAGCGAGATCAACGCATTGACATTGTTGCAAACCTGTTGGGCGCTGTCCTCCAGAAAATCAAAAAATTTATCATCTTTTCCCAGTAATTTTTGTAAAGAGAACATGGTGTTTCATCCTGTGATGGTATCTGTTGGTTCCTGGTTCATGATAACAGGAAGGGATACTATCACAGTTGAAACGTTCTGAATAGCGTCGGTTTGTTCTTTTTGAGTTTTCGAGGAATTCTTACCGGTCCATACCGTATCTATCCCCATTGTTTCTGAAGGATTCCGGAAAGATTCCGCGCCGATTCTCCGGTATGATCGAAATACCGGCTGCGCAGTTCGCAGATCAGAAGTCCCTTGTAGTCACGGATAAACTCGGTAAAAATGTCGTCAAACGGGATGCATCCCCAGCCGACAGGCATATGGGCATCCCCCTTGCCGAAGGGGATCTGGTGGGTCTGGGTCTTTTCCGTGTAATAGACCGAATTGCCGAAATTATCATGAACATGACAATGCGCGATGAACGGCGCGGCCGCCCTCACCTCTGAGGCCGCATTCAGTTGATAGAAGCGCGCGGACAGATGGAGATGACCAAAATCAAGGGTCATCCGGACGTTGCTCCGGTTGATCCGCTGAATCTGTTTTACCAGCTTTCTGGGTATCTCGGCATAGCAATACGGGGAATGATGCAGGTAGGGGCGCGCGTTCTCCATGGCAATGATCACATCCGGAAAGCAGCCTGCGGCTTCCTGCAGTATTTTTGCCTCCTGGTCGCGGAGTTCCTGCTTTTCATGGGAAGTGAAGGCCAGCGGTCCCCGGATGCCGAACTCCTCCTCCACCAGATACCGTCCGGGATGATAGACCATGCACCTGGCCCCGATCACGGATGAAAATTCCAGGGAGGCGCGCAGCACGTCCCGGTGCAGTTCCGGATCGTTCCGGTCCATCAGGTTCAGCGGATTCGGGGCATGCGTGCTGTAACGGAATGGAAAGTCGGCCAGGATTTCCTTGACCTCCGACGTCCTGCGGCGATCGAGGCCGCCGTTTTTGACTGCATCCAGACCATGGATAGATATTTCCGCGGCAGTCAGTCCAAAGCCGAGAAACGCATTCAGGTCATTCCGGAATGCCTTCAGACTGCCGTCCACCCGTGCTTCGTTGATATTGCTGCCGATGTTCAGCATGTGGCGAACACCTCTCTGCCTGCGACAAATGTCTTCATTACCCTCGGGAAGCCGTCGGAACAGTCCACCAGAACCATGTCGGCGTCTTTTCCCGCCTCAAGTGATCCGGTATGATCCGCAATCCCGACGGCACACGCCGGATTCAGGCTGACCATCCTTGCGGCATCGTGAAGGGGGAGGATGCCGTGCCGTTCCAAGGCAAACACGGCATGGAGCAGGGTCATGGGAGAATAATCGGAACACAGTATGTCCCCGTAACCCCGGCGGATCGCCTCCCGGGCATCCAGGTTGCTGGATGAAGATTGTCCCCGCACCACGTTGGGAGAGCCGAGACAGACACGGATATCCAGCTCATGCGCGGCCAGCACAGCCTCCATGTTGATGGGGAATTCCGTCATACTGATATCCATTTCCTTCAGCCAGTGGATTTTCTCACGGGAGTCATCGTCATGGGAAGCGACGGCAATCCCGTGTTCGCGGCAAACCGCCAGCATGTGGGCGATATCCTGCGGTGCATGGCCATTTTTGGCCTGGAGTTTGCGTTCGATGATATCGTCCATTTCCGCATCGCTCTTGGCATAGACCGGACCGTAGTAATTTTTGAAAGAAAGGATATCCTGAAACTGTCCCTGGCCGGGAGAGTGGTCCATGAAGGAGAAGAGGCTGATCTGGCTGTCCCGGATCAATTCTTCGAGAAACGGAACGGCCCCGTGGTCGGTGATTTCAAAGCGGGCGTGAACCTTCGTGTTCACCTTCAGCTTGTCCCTGAACCGGGTGATCTCCCGGATGATCCCCGCAGCCGTGTTGTTGTTTCGGAGCCCCACCTCCAGCTCGGCAAACGAAAGCGAGTGAAACATGGTGGTGATGCCGCAGGAGGCGATCTTCTTGTCCAGTTCAAAAACAGCGATATCCACCGGGAAAAACGTATTGGGCCGGGGCTCTATCCCTTTTTCGATGGCATCCGAATGCATATCCACAAAACCGGGAAACAGGAATTTCCCGCCGGCGTCAATTTCTCCGATCCCCTGGGGGCACGTTTCTCCGATCCCTGCGATACGCCCGTTTTCAACCCGAACCGACACGCCTTCCCTCACCGCTTCCGGGAGGACCACGCTGGCGTTTGTTATCACAAAACCGTCCTGCATGAATGCTTTCCTCTCTTGAAAGATTCGTTCAGCCGGCGACAAACCGGGGGGGAACGAAATTTTTAATGTGATAGACCGAATCCGTCACCGACGCCAGTAGCGCCGTGTCGTGAAAAATCCCGATCAGGGTGGTTCCTTCCCCGCGCAACTCCTTTAAAATCTCCAGCACCACCCCCACCGAATCCTTGTCAAGCGATGCGGTCGGCTCGTCCAGCAGGAGCAGGCGCGGCTTCCAACTGACGGCGCGGGCGATATTGATCCGCTGCTGCTCACCGCCGCTGAAAGTTGCCGGGTAGGCGTCAAACAGGTGCGCGGGAATTCGAAGTCTTTCCAGAAGGCCGACGGCCCGTTTCCGCGCCGCATCCCGCGACACCCCGTTTCTGGCCAGAATCGGTTCCATGACGACATCCAGGGCGGAAACCCGGGGAATCACCTTCAGGAACTGGGAAACGTAGCCCATCTCCTTGTCGCGGATATCGATGACAGCCCGGTCCGGCAATGTGGCCAGATCAACTTTGCCGTAAGCGGCCGAATTGTAATGGATGGCGCCGCTGCTGGACAGATAGGTCCGGTAAAGACATTTCAGCACCGTGCTCTTTCCGGCGCCGCTGGGACCGGACAGCCCCAGAAATCCGCCCGGGGGGACGCTGAAAGAGATGTCCCGGCAGGCCGAGATTTTTTTCTCGTTGAGGATATGCAGCGTAAAGCTTTTTGACAGATTGTCTACGGTAATCACGAGTGCTCCTTGTCTATAATTGCGAAGCCACGAGAAGCTGGGTATACCGGTGCCGGGGATCCTGCAGGATCTGGTCCGTCAGGCCCGATTCCACCACACGGCCGGATTTCATCACCATGGTCCGCTGGCAGAGCAGGTTGATCACACCAAGATCATGGGACACGACCAGCATGGACAGTTTGAATTCGCTCCTTAAATTCCGGATCAGATCCAGAACCCGGGCCTGGACCGAAAGATCCAGACCTGTGGTGACCTCATCCAGAAAGAGGATGAGCGGATTGTTCGAAAGGGCCTTGGCAATCTGGACCCGCTGCTGCATGCCGCCGCTGAAGTTGCAGGGGGGCTCGTCCATCCGCTCAACCGGGATCTCTGTTTTCTCCAGCAGTTCGGCCGACCGCTCCCGCATTTTTGCAATATGCCTCCATCCGGCGCCCAGTAGCCGCTCGGCGATATTGCCGCCGGAGCTGACCTGCATCCTGAGTCCCAGGTGCGGGTTCTGGTAGACAATCCCGATCAGGGCGTTTCGGAGCTGGCGCTTCTGGAAATGGCTCAGGTCGAGCAGGTTGGTGCTGTAATCCGAACCATTCACGAATATCTCCGGCAAAATGCCGGGCCCCACCGAACGATGCATCTCCACGGCGCCTTCGCTTGCCTCCCACTCAAAGTGCAGCAGCCGCACCAGGGTGCTCTTGCCGGAGCCGCTCTCGCCCACAACGCCAAGGGCTTCGTTTCGGAAAAGATCAAAGGAGACATCGTTGCAGGCCATCACCGAGCCGCAGTGGGGGCACAGGTTGGTATCCTGCTCCGGACCGGTGGATTCCTGACAGCGGGAGCACCCCTGCCCAAAACGCTTTGAGAGCCCCCGAATCCGTATCAGTGGTTCCATGCCGGACTCCTTTTGTCGCAGAAACCGGAATCCGAGCAGAAATAGCTTCGCCCGCCCCCGTCACTCTCAATCACCTCGTCCAGAAAGGTATCGGTGGCGCCGCACCGGGCGCAAGCCTTGCCGGAGAAGTTCTCGGTCCTGAATTTATGATCCTCGAACTCCAGCGGCTCGACCGATGTATGAGGGGGAATCGCATAAATCCGTTTTTCCCGCCCGGCTCCAAAGAGAAACAGCGTGTCGGCCATGTGGAGTTTGGGCACGTCCCAGCGGGGAATCGGGCTGGGGTCGGTGATATAACGGCCGTTGACCGTAACCGGGTAGCGGTAGCTGATGGTGATCTCGCCGTATTTGACGATATCCTCGTAGAGATAGAGCCACATCCGGCTGTAGTCCGCCTCGGCGTGCATCCGGCGGGTCTCCGTTTCCGAAGGCTCCACCTCCCGCAGCGCTTCCGGGTAAGGGACCTGGAGCACCAGGATCTGCTGCTCGGTCATGCGCTCCTCCGGGATCCTGTGGCGGGTCTGGATGAGGGTCGCGGCCCGGGTGTCGGTGGTGATGGCCACATCGGCAACCGTTGCCACGAATTTTTTGATGTTGACCGCATTGACGCTGCCGTCGCAGCCCTGGTCAATCACCTTGAAAACGTCATCCGGCTTCACCAGGGAAAGGGTGATCTGAAGGCCGCCGGTTCCCCAGCCGCGGGCGATCGGCATCTCCCGGGAACCGTAGGGAACCTGGTACCCCGGGATGGCAACCGCTTTCAGGATGCAGCGTCGGATCTCCTTTTTGGCCCCCTCATCCATAAAGCCGAAGGGGTATCCGGCGATCCGCCCAGAATTGCTTCTTGATGTATCCTCTTTGTCCAGCCATTCATGCAGTTGCATCGCCGGCCTCCTTTGCGTTTCCGGTGCGAGCCAGATCCTGGGCTTTTCTGAGCCGGTCCAGATCGGAGAGAAAATCCACATAATGCGGCAGTTTCCAGTGATTGCAGAACCCCATGGCCTCGATACCGTCGATGTGGTAAAGAACAAATTCCGGGTTCTCGGCAGGACTTTCCGGTTTCTCGGTCCGGGTGCAGCGATCCAGTATGGCCATGGAAATCGCCTTTATCTCGTTCTGGCCGAAGCAGAGCCCGTATCCCAGGCTGAACCGCGGCATGCCGTCGCTGCCCTGCATCCGCGCCAGCACATCTGCTTCCGTCACCTTGACTTCGCCCACGATGTATGGCTCTCCGGTTACCGGGTGCGACATTGTAAGCGGCAGGTAGCCGATTCGAAGCTCACCTAAAGTCGGATGGATATTGCCATAGCCGCGCATGCTGGAATAGGCCAGCGCCAGCATCCCCCCTGTCTCGCCCCGGGCAAGTGCCTGCAATTTGGCGCTGCGGCAGACCGGGAAAGTGAGCGGTTGACGGGTGATGTCGAACGGCCCCGCTTCCGGATGCGCTACCGCAAGAGTCCCCTCCAGAAGCCCTTCCCGGCGCAGGATGCCGATCACTTTGGGAAAGGAGTCAGGTATCTCTGCTTCAGCGGGAAGGCTGCTCAGTACCCGTTCACGGAAAGCGCGCCGCCTTTCCGCATCGTCTTTCAGCAGGTCAAAATCCAGAAGCCTCAGGGTGTAGTCGCTGGTGGCGCCCAAAATCTGCCCGCCCGGAATATCCTTGAACGCTGAGGAAATCCTTCGCACCACCCGCATCTTCTCGGTACTGACCGGCAGTGAGTAGCCGAGACGCTGCTGGGTGGCCCGAAAGGCGCGCAGCATAAATGCGGCCTCAAAGGTGTCCCCGGCGGACTGTTTGAGCCCGAGGGCGGCCAGATCAGGCGCATAGAGCGCCCCTTCCCCCATGACGCGATCAACGGCCAGATAGAGCTGCTCCCGGATCTGATCGACCCCCAGGGGCGGTGAGGTGCCTTTTATCCGCTCATGGGCAAAGAGCCGACAGGCTTTTTCAATCGCTTCATTTCCCCCTTTTACTGCAACATATCCCATTTTATCGCACTCCGATTTGCGTCGAGCGGGGAATACAGGCAATTCGCCCGCTCCGGTCAAGAAATATGGCATCCACACCAAGTGGAAATTCGCTGTTTACTTCCTTTAGCAGTTGCAGTTCGCCCGAATGGAGTCCGGTGATGCGAAGAGATGCCGTGCCGTTGACCCCGGGCCCTGACAGGACAATGTCCCCTTCTGCCTGGCTCAGTTCTTCCACCAGATAAAGGATGGTCGCCCCGGTATCCGGGTATTCGAGGCTTCCCCGCTTGAAACCGACCAGCAGGCCGCAGGTGGTGCCATGGCAGGCGATAATGTAATCGGCCTCTTCGCAAGATACCGACCGGCCGGCGGTCTGGCGGCCAAGATCCGTTTCCAGTCCCGCGTCATCAATGACCGCAAAGCCCACCTCATTGTCGATCAGACAGTCGAGGAGTTCGACAGCGGCGGCCCCCTCTGCAGGCAGGTCGGGCAAAGCATACACTTTTCCGGGATGACTCATCCCCTGAAGGATCACTCGAAATGTGACATGATCGCGGATGGTTTTGTTTGCGTGCATGGCTATGCTCCCGGCATCAGATCAAAATTTACCTTTGTGGAAGCAACCAGGGCGGCGTTTTCAGCAAGACGCTGTTTCCGCAGCAATTCTTCCTCCTTAAGACAAGCCTCCAGTGATTGCTGAACCGCTGTTTTCTCCGGGCAGCGCAGCACTGCATCCGCCGCGGCCCGCGCCAGAGCCCTGCGCGGGGCTTCACCCGAAACCATGCCGAACCCCTCGCATCCACGAAAAACAACGCGCGCCTCGGTAACCAGGACTTCCCCCAGGTGAAAATCGGTTTCAAAACTGTCTTTTACAGTCAGCATCACCAGCCCGGAGCAGGGCGGACGGCTGACCGTAAGATCCACATTGGCAAACAAATCCAGAACGCTCTCCACCCGCTTATCATCCATGGTATCGATCAGGACTGTCAAATCGGCTTTCATCTTGTTCCACCCTTAATTTAGAGATTCAACGCAAAAGCATGCAAAGAACACGATGACAAAAAAGAAATGGTTCTTCTTTGCACTCTTTAGCGGTGAATAGTAAAATCCATGCCTCCAATATTGACGCTCTCGTAAAAAGTCGAAATTGTGATGGCAAAGAAAAAAGTTCAAGATCAAGGCGCGCAAATCCTGAGGCATGAGGCGTACATACAGTACGCCGCAATGACGAAGGATGCAGCGCAACGCAGATATTGGACTTTTTGCGAAGCCATCAATATTTATTCAAAGAAAAGCGCCCGTGTCAGATCCAGGTTGTACTGGATACGGCTTGGTTCCTCCAACCGGACGTTCCAGGCGATCAGCGGGATGGCGTCCTCGAAGCGGGAGCCGTGGTTCCGGTATCCGTCATGCAGGGTCGACCTTTCACTTCCAATCGTGCCGAAAACAGTCTTCGGGCCCGCCCCCACCACGATATCGCCGATGCGCTCCCCGTCCAGCCGATAACAGGATGCCGCAGCCTCTGAAGGAAGGGCGCTGTCCACGCCGTCCAAACCAGCAAGAAAATCCAGAATCTCTTCCCGGCAGGATCGGTCCGACAAGTAAATGTAGGAAACGCCGCCATGTCCGCCATGATGCTTTACCAGGCGGTCCGCAACAGGCGAGATTGCTGCAAGGATCGGAAAACCCGCCGCTCCCAGAATTTTTTCAAGATCCAGGCATTCCTTCTTGGGATTCATGCCGTGGTCCGCCGTTATCAGGAAAGCGGCATCCGGGTACCTGTCCGCCATTTCACCGATCAGGCGGTCCAGACGCGACAGATGGTCAAGGGATCGCTCATCGTCCGGCGCCCACATGTGCATCGGGTAGTCGGTCGTGTGGATGTAAAGGACATCGATGTCCGGTCGGTTCCGGAGAATTTTCATGCCGGATCGAACGATCCATTCGTTCACAGCAATGGAATAAATGTCGGGCGGGCCACCGAACTCGCGGATGGTTTCCGGATCCGCATCCTGCGCAGACAGGCCCGCATCCACCGAGCCGCCCAGAATTCGGATGGTTTTTGACTTGCTGGTCACAAGCGCCGAGCCGATGCCATGCCTTGCGGCCATTTCAAACAGGGTCGGGCTTTTCAGAAACCCGGGATCTTCCAGAAACGCGGGCTTTCCGGTGGAGGGGTCCAGATAGCAGTTTGTGGTCACCCCGTGTGTCTGCGGAAAAGCGCCGCAGACAATTGAAATGTTGTTCGCATTGGTCAGGGTGGGAAAGACGGCCTTTCCCTCCCGGAAAAAACCTTGCCGGGCCATTTTTTTCAGTGACGGCATGTCCGAAGCCCGAAAATAATCAATCCCGAAACCATCCAGCATCAGGATAATCGCTTTTTGCCCTTTTTCCAGTTGCATGTTTGCCGGTCCTTCCTTCACGATGCTGAAATCCTCTGTTCTTGCCAACCTGCCCGATTACGCCTTTTTATGGATTTTCGACTTCATGCGGGTGGCAATCACTTCCAGGGTCACGGCAAAGGCCAGGATGATGTAAGTGACCAGTCCGACTTCTCGCAGATCAAAGTAGAATCCACTGGCCATAAACAGTTCAAACCCGATACCGGCTGCTCCGGCGGCAGCCCCCATTGCGATGGCATTGGCAAAATTGATTTCAAATCTCAGAAACGTCCAGGACAGCATATAAGTGGACGAAGACGGAATCACCGCCTGAAACACAATCTGCCACCAGTTGGCTCCACTGGCCGACAGCGCTTCGATGACGTCCCGGTCCAGTTCTTCAAAGGACTCCGAATAGGCTTTGGTCAAATAGCTGATGGAATGAAACGTCATGCCGATAACGGCTGCAGCACTGCCCAGTCCGGCGGAGACTGCGAAAATCAGGACCCACAAGATGGTCGGAATCGCCCGGATGAATGCGACAAAGCCTTTGATGATAAAGGTTACCCGTTTCGGCGCCAGATTCTGCGCCCCCAGCAACCCCAAGAACAAGGCGATAATCCCGCCGAACAAGGTGGTCAGAAACGCCAGGCCCATGGTGATCAGCACATCGTTGAAAGCTTCCTGCAGGCTGATCCGCTGGGTGGACGGCTCAAAAAAGATGATCTTGAAATTGTGAATCGTATCTGCCAGGGCTTTTGCGACGTTGATGCTCTGATAATCGACGGTAAAGAGCGCATAAACGGTCAACAGCGTCAGCACCAGTAGAAAAATACGGATCGTCTGGTTCTCCCGACTCAGGGGTTTGGCGCTTTCCAGTATATCCAGGGTGATATCCGCGCTGCCCAACTGTGCCCAACTCTTGATTGTTTCTTCGCTTTCCATCACATGATCGCCTTTCTGATCCGATTGGATATCGTTTCAATGACTATTATCGTGGCCACGATCAGCATCACGACCAGGCTCGCCGCATGAAAATTCATGCTTTTGTAATACAGATCAAAGGAAAACCCGATGCCTGTACCGGTGAGAAGCCCCACCAGGGTGGCGTCGCGAATATTGGTGTCAATCATGAAAAGCAGCCAACTGATGATCTGGGGCAGGCTGGATGGCAGAACCGCCTGGAATATGATATGAAAATAACCGGCGCCCGTTGCCTCCAAAGCTTCCACTGCGTGGTGACTCACTTCATCGATGGTTTCGATAAATGACCGGGTGAGAAACCCCAGGGAACCAAAAAACAGGGCCAGGTAGCCGGTTAGCTGATTTTGGCTGAAGGCCAGCATCAGCACCATGGCCCAGGCAACCAGGGGAATGTTGCGAAAAAGCGAGGCAATCCCTCTGGCGACCACGCTGAAAAACCGGCTGATCCGGGTAGTCTGCGAACCGGACAGCGCCAGAACCACGGCGAATACGGCGGCAACCGAGGTCGCCGCAATGGACATCAACACCGTTTCCCACAATTTGGACAAAATATCCGGCAACTTCTTCAGGGAATCGGCATCCGGGTAAAAATTGGTAATCCCCCAGACAAATGCCTTGAATATACTGGTGAAGCCTTTCAGCACGTCATATTGGGTAATGATGACCGAACCGACGGTCAGGCCGGTCAGAACGGCAAAGAATATCAATCGGTCGTTTCTGCGCCTGGCGAAAATATCAGTCTGCACGTCTTTCCTCCAGGCCCCCAATCAAGTCACGGGATTCTGAACCATAAATGTCGGCGATTTGCGTCATTGACAGTTCGTCCGGTGGGCCGTCATAAACGACCTCCCCCTGGTTCACTCCAATAATTCGGTCCGAGTATTTAAGGGCGACATTGACCTGGTGCAAATTCACGATCAACGTGATGCCCAGATCCCTGGAAATGCCGCTGAGATGATCCATGATAATTTTGGAGGAATTTGGATCCAGCGAAGAGATCGGCTCATCGCACAATATCATTTTGGGATTCTGGACCAAGGCACGGGCAATCCCCACGCGCTGTTTCTGGCCCCCGCTGAGCTGATCGCACCGCTTGTAAACCTGGTCACTGAGGCCCAACATGTCGATGATCCGGTGCGCCTGCTTTTTCTCCTCCGGACTGTACCGGCCCAAAACCCCTGCCATCGTTGACTTATGCCCCAGCCTGCCGTGGAGCACGTTCTCGATCACGGTCAGCCGGTCCACCAGATTGTAGTGCTGGAAGATCATGCCGATCTTGGTTCTGAGTTTTCTTAAATCTCTTTTCCGGAGCCGGGATGTCATGACACCATCGAAAAAGATCTCCCCGCTGGTAACCTCGATCATCCGGTTAATACATCGCAGCAGCGTCGACTTGCCGGATCCGGAAGGCCCGATGACGGATATGAACTGGCCATTCGGGATGGAAAAGCTGACATCCGCCAGAGCCGGTTTGGCTCCGTTGTAAGACTTGATGACTTTTCTCAGCTCCAGCAGGGGCTCTTTTGTTTCTGGTTTCACCCGCTATCCCCCTTCTCTATTTTCTTGAATCGTATCTACTCAGGTTCAAACCGGCAAAGGCATTTTTTTCTTTGCGCCTCTGTGCCTGAGTAGTTACCTTGAATCATAAAAAAGGCGCCGGCCAAATCTACCTCAACACACCGGAAAGCATTGAACCGACGCCTTTATGTCCCAACTCCGGCTATTTAATGCCGAGAGTTTTTCTCATGGGATTGTACCAGGAATCTTCAACCGTTAAAAAACGGTGCGGTTGAACAAAGACAGCGCCCTTGGAGCTCTTGGGTGCAAAAATCTTTTCGTTTTTCGTGACCGTATCGGAGATTAGTGCGGTTTTGATGGCATCAATGGATTTCTGAGTTAAATATTCGCTGTTTATCTCGACCGGGGTGTTCTGCACCGGGATGGGGGTGATAATAACGTACTGGGCGCCAGCCAGCGCATCAAACGGTGCTTCTGCGTCTTTTCTCACCGCGTAGACAGCCCCGTTTTCATTTTCCTTGCCGCTCGTCAGTTCCACGTACTGGGCCACATCGATATCGTCCACGGCCGACACATCGGATTTTCCCGTCAGCAAATTGACCAACGACAACTGGTGGGAGCCGGCAAACATCACCTGGCTGAAAAATTTGCCTTCACCGCCCTGGGCCAAATCTTCTTTGGTCAGATTTTTCCATTTGGCCTCTTTGGTGAACTTTCCTAAAATGGTCATTGCCGGCATGTTGAATCCGGATGTCGAGCTGTGGGAGACAAATGAGATTTTTTTCCCGACGATATGGTCGATGCCATACCCGTTTGCGGACTTGTAGTGACTTTCGTTGCCTTTTTTAACCAGGAACCGGCTGTAATACAGCGCATCGCTCAAGGTGCCGGAATCGCCGCTTTCGACAACCATAGGCACAACATGGGGGTTGTTGGCATGCGAAGTCAAATACTCGAAAGGACCGAACCAGCCGATCTGGCAGTCGCCGCTATCCAGCGCCTTGATGGCGATAATATAATCCGTCGTCAATTTGTGTTCCACCTTTTTCCCGGTGGCTTTTGCAATGACATTGCCGAATTCCTCGCGCAGCACCTTGGCTTGTTCCCCCGAATTATTCGGCAGCCAGGCGATTGTGATCGTATCCGGCTCTTTGACGGATGCGGCCTGGACAGTCGCAACGGCCATTGGAGTAATGCAGAGGGCAAGGGCGACACATGCTTTGACAAACTTTCTCATCGTTTATTCTCCTTTTGCTGATTGTGAAAAATACTAACTGTGGGCTGTAATAAACATGGCGCAGGTACGGGTCAGATCAGATGAAGATATCAACCCGAGATTGCCTTTTCAGAAGATTTTAGTCTGGTATTATTAGGCGGATGTTAAGAATAGATTCATTTTTTGTTAAAACCGGCGGGACATATTTTGTCTGATGCGAATGAACCGGTTCGGGATTTCACAGCCTTGCAATGCAAGCCTCAGCATTTCCGGTGCGCCGCTTCCCTGGCGGATTGTTCAGCATCCTGCTGCCGGACATAATCCCAGTGTTCTTTTGGGGTGTGCGGTTTCTTCGAAACGGTCATTTCTGCGACCGCAGCGATTGCAGCAACTTTCTGGTCAAGAATAAACTGAAGGCAGTTTGGCACGTGGTCTCCGTTGATTCTGTGCTGGCGGACACAGGTGTAACAGTCGCCATGCCATTGGCAGTTGGTCTTCGGGCAGGGACACTCCCGGCCCTGCTCCGTTGCAAGTTTTGCCCGGATCCCCTTGATCAATTCGTAATATTGTTCCTTCGTCCTCAGATTGCTCATGTATGATTCCTTTGAACAAAAATGATGAATTCGTAAAAGATGACTGCAGGCGATACGGGTATCGGGTTTCACAGCTCATGCCCGGCCACCCTGAAATTCAGGTGGAGATGAATCAGGTAATTGCCCATACCGATGATACCGGCAATGATGATGCGGATCAGCAGATAGGGACCGTGCGTTGCCGTGCAGAAAAGCCACATCAAAAAGCCGGTCGCCAGGGCTCCGGCAAGCGCCGTCTTCAGAAAATACAGGTATCCCGTGGTCAGCCTTCGCCGGGATCCTGTAAATACCCACTTTCTGCTGATAAAATAGTTCACGGAAACAGCAACCAGAAACCCGGATACGGCAGCATGCAGATAATAAACGTGAAATTTCTCGATCAGAATCCACAGCAGTGACAGATCAAACAAAAACGTTGATCCGCCGACAGCCGTGTATCTGAAAAACCGTTTGAGGCGCAGCGTCATCTCTTAAATTTCCTTGAACCGGTATCCCACGCTGCGGACGGTTTCAATGTAATGCCCGCAGGGTCCCAGTTTTTTTCGAAGTCCGGCGATCTGGACATCCACACTTCGCTCGGTTACCGAATAATTGTCTCCCCGAACCGAATCCACAATCTGGGAGCGGGTGAACACCCAGCCAGGGCGCCTGCACAGCATCGTCAGAATCTGAAATTCCGAAAATGAAAGCTCAGCCGGTTCCCCGCGGACTTCAACCTTGCGCCGTCCCGGATCAATCGAAATATCGCCCCGGCGAAGAATGTCTTCTTTTACCGGCGCGTCGCTTTTACGACGGAGCACCGCGCTGATCCTGGCGCCAAGGATTTTGGGGCTGAAGGGTTTGGTGACATAATCATCGGCCAGCGCAAGCCCGGCGACGACATCGGCCTCCTCACCCCTGGCGGTCAGCATGATGATAGGAATATTCCGGGTTCTCGGATCGGCCTTAAGCATTCCGGCAACCTCGATGCCGTTGATTCCCGGCAGCATCAGATCCAGAACCACCAGATCAAAAGGCTCTCTTCCGGCAACCCGGACAGCTTCCTCTCCACAATCCGCCAGGGTAACGGCATAACCCGCTGCAAACAGATTATACCTGACGAGCTCAGAGATATCCTCCTCATCATCGACCACAAGGATCCGCGACTTATCCATGGGAATAAATTATTCTGCCGCCTGCAACGGGAGACGATACCCGGATGATGTTGCATTATTCAAGGCTTCATTTGAAATCAGGATCAGCTCATTCGTGTCGGTCACCCGAACGACACATATTTTATCCGTACTGGTTTTGGCGGTTTTTTTCCGATCCGCCATTTTTTTCCCGATCTCCTCGACAGAGTAAACAAATGACCGCTGTGCCGGCAGTTCCAGAATAACCGCGCTGACCGTCAGCAGCGGGTAACTGACTTTCCCGCCCTCCCGGTCTTTGGCCAGTATACAGCCGGCTTCCTGTGCCTTGGCATCATAGAAACTGGTTACGTCATTCTGAAACCGTTTTCCCAGTTTCTGAACCTTTGCGTACACTTTATTCAGTTCCATGCCTTTAACTCCCATAAAAAAGTCATCCCCGCCAATGTGTCCGGCAAATCCGTAGAGATTATGCGCCCGGCTTTTGAGGAGTTCCGAAAACAGCAGAATGACCCGGTCTCCCTGGCGGAATCCGTACGTGTCATTGTAGGGCTTGAAATTGTCAAAGTCGAAATACACGAAATAATGCGGCGTGCCGGTGTCCAGCATGGCTTCGGAAACATATTGGTGAATGAGCGTGTTGCCCGGCAGCTTGGTCAGGGGATTCTGATCCCGGGCAATGGCCAGATTTTTTTCATTGAGCACTTTCAGCAGGGAATGCGCATTCAGAAACCCCTTGTACTTCAGATTGTCCACAATAATGATGCCTTCGATATGCTCATTCTGGGTGT
>JBBIPX010000022.1:10660-35132 GCA_037442625.1 Desulfobacteraceae bacterium | reverse complement strand
TCGAATCGGAGATCGGCGCGCTTAAAATGCCCCATGTCCGCTTTCAGATCGCCCTTCGCAGCACGCCGGCGGATGCGGGAGCGGAGCCGTTTTTGACCTGTGAAGGAAAGGTTCTGTCCGAAGCCGGATTGGACCGGGCGGTTTTTCTGATCGCCCCGAACCCCGGAGAAGCACTAAAGCCCCTTTCCCAGATTGCATCCGGCGGAGAGCTCTCCCGGCTGGTTCTGGCCCTGAAAGCCATTCTCTCCCATACGGACGAAGTGGAAACCGTTATTTTTGATGAAGTGGACTCCGGCATCGGCGGGGGGGTGGCGGAAGTCGTCGGGAAAAAGCTTCTGGATCTGTCCTGTCATCACCAGGTAATCTGCATCACCCATCTGCCGCAGATCGCCAGATTCGGGAACCACCATTTCAGCATCGTCAAGCATGTAAAGGACGGCCGGACCACGACAACCATCCAGGCGCTCAATTCCGAGCAAAGGGTTCATGAACTGGCGCGAATGCTGGGCGGCGAAACCCTTACCCCTGCCACCTGGGAGCATGCCCGCGAGCTGCTTGAATCCTCATGAAACTTTTATACAGCATTCCACCGTTTTTATCATTATGCTGTTTTGTCTTTCTGGGCTTCCTGTCTGTCACCCGCGGCCGGAAGAATCAGATCAACTATCTATTTACCGTTATTTGCATCCTGTGTACGTTTCTCTGCATCGACATCCTGGTTCTTTTTAACTGCGAATCCGAAAGGACAGCTTTATTTATCAGCCGCCTGGATCATGTTTTCATCGTTTATATGGTCCCCCTTTATATCCATTTTTTTCATGCCTATTTGAAAATCCCCGGCCGATTATGGCTGATCCGGACGGCGTATTTTTTTGCCTTTATTCTGATGTGCTTTGCACCCACCCCCCTGTTTATTTCTGAAATGCAGCGGCACGGCTTCGGCTATTTTGGAAAAGGCGGGGATCTGTACATTCTATTGGGAATCGAGACAGCCTGCGCTGCGGTTTATGTTCTGATGCTGATCCGCCAGGCCATTCAGCGGGAAACCCAAAGCATTCTGAAAAACCGGCTGAAGTATCTTTTTTGCGGATTTGGAATTCTCGGTTTTCTGATCGGCATGAACACACTGCCGCTGCTCGGATATACAGTATATCCACCCGGAAATTTCAGCTTTATCCCCCTGTCCATTTTCGCCGTGGGGTTGTTTCGCTACGATCTGCTGGATATGGGAATCCTGATTCGAAGAAGCGTGGTTTATTCCATTCTCTCCATCACGCTTACCCTTCTCTACGCCATGATCGTAACCATCATCGACTTGACCTTCACGGGCACCCGTGTTTCGGATTCGGTTTATTTTCCGTTTTTTTTCTTTGTCGCGGTGTCGGTCGTTTTCGGTCCGGTAAAAACACGGATTCAGACCCTGGTTGACCGGTATTTTTTCAAGGGCAAATACGATTACAGAAAAACCATCAAGAATCTCAGTCAAACCATATCCGCCGTACTGGACGTCAGACAGATCGCAGGCCTGCTGGTTGAAACAATTTCCAGCGCCATGCAGGTCAGCCGCTGCAGCATGTATTTATCGGATGGATCCCTGACGCCGACATACGTGATTTGCCGGATCGATGGCGATCCGAATCCGCTCCCGGAAGCCTTTTCCGGAAAATCCCCCCTGGTGACCCTGTTGAACCGCCGGCAGCCCCTGCTGAAAGACCCGAGGATGAAAAAATCCGAGGATGCCTTTTCCCGTCAGGTATATGTCGCGCTGGAAAGCATCCGGGCCGCGGTGGTTTTTCCCATGATATTTGAAAACACCTTGAACGGATTTCTGGCAATCGGGGATAAAAAATCCGGGGACCTCTTTCTGGCCGAAGACCTGGATCTTCTGGAAACTTTGGCAAGCCAGAGTTCGCTGTCCATTGAAAACGCCAGATCCTACCGGGAAATTGAGGACCTGAACAAGCATCTCGAGGAAAAAGTCGCGACGCGGACTTCCGAACTTCAAACCGCGCTCACTGAAAAAGAAAAAGCGATGGAATCGCTGGTCCGCTCCGAGAGCCTGGCTGCAATCGGCACCCTTGTGGCCGGCACGGCCCACGAAATGAACAATCCCCTTGCCAGCGCCATGAGCCTGATCCAGTCGGCGATTGAAGCGCTTTCAACGCGTAGCGTAGCGCCGCCGAATCCGGCGATTCTGGACGATCTGGATTTCGCCGGAAAGGAACTGGCCAGGGCAAAGGCCATTGTCGGAAGCCTTCTGGCTCTGTCCCGGCAGACGCAAACGTATACGGAAGCCATTGATCTGAACACCGTTGTAAGGGATGCGCTGCAGGTGCTTGGAAATATTTATAAAAATCAGATATTTGAAATTGTCGAGGAGTATGCCGAGGCCCTGCCCGCTGTCCGCGGAAACTTCGCCGGCCTGGGCCAGGTGGCCATAAATATCATTCAAAACGCCATTCAGGCTGCGGCCCCGACTTGCGGAACCATTTTTCTGAAAACCGAAGTTGACGGCGCCCGTCGTCAGGTTGTTTTTACGTGTGAAGACACCGGACCCGGCATTCCCGATGCCATCCGCCGGGATATTTTCAAGCCTTTTTTCACCACCAAGGCGCCGGGCCTGGGAACCGGACTGGGGCTGTACATCTGCCACGACATTGTGGAAAGACACGGCGGCACCCTGACCCTCGAAAAATCTCATGGGAAAGGGGCGCGGTTTGTGGTAAAATTACCGATTGAGTTGTAATCCGGAAAATATCCGAAAGCCTTTTTGGGAGATGTGACATGCCGATTTATGAATTCAAGTGTTTAAAATGCAACGAATGTTTCGAAATCCTTTTTGCCGGGTCCCGGGATAGCGCAGAGCTGAAATGCGCCAAATGCGACAGCCGGGATGTTGAGCGCGTTCTCAGCAGCACGAATTTCTCCGTAAGCGGCGGCGGCGAGAGCGCGGGCGCCCGGACGCACACCTGCGCGAGCGGTTCCTGCACGACTTATGACATTCCCGGCCCCCGGTAATTCGAAACATTCCCGCATTGACAGCATTTTGTTTGATTCTTATCTTCCTTTTTTAAATCAGGGGAAAGATTGAAATGGTACAGCTTCACCGTCAGGAAAAGGAACAATTCAAAAAGCTTTTCAAGCAGGAAGCCGTGGATCATTTTGATGAGCGGCTGAAGGTGCTTGAGACATTCTTGAATTCCGAACACCATGTGACGGTCGGAGAGCTGGTTTCCCTGATCGAAGAAAACGGGCACGACCTGTCCCCCGACTTTGTCCTGGAAACGCTGAAGCTGATGTGCCGGTTCGGATTTGCACAAAAGAACCGGTTCGAAGACGGACATATCCGTTATGAACACATGCATCTTGGCCATCACCATGATCACATGATCTGCACCCGGTGCAAGGCCATTGTTGAATTTCAGAACGACGAACTGGAAGTTCTCCAGATGAAAATCGCCTCTGAATTCGGGTTTCATCCCCTCCAGCACAAGATGGAGCTCTATGGCATCTGCGCCCGGTGCATGAAGGATCACGCCCGGTTGATGCCCCTGACGCTGGCCAAACAGGGAGAGCGGGTAAAGGTGAAAGAATTTGCCGGCGGCGCCGAATCGCGCATGCGGCTTCTGTCCATGGGGCTCAGGATCGGGGACGAGGTGCAGGTGATCACCAATCTCGGCAAGGGACAGATGGCCATTGCGGCTGACTTTAAACGGTTTGTTATCGGGCGCGGCCTGGCGCAGAAAATCATGGTGATGCCGATTCCAAAGGAGAAGGCCTGCTGACAGGCGATTATGCTGCTGAGTGAAATCAAAGAAGGACAGTCCGCCCGTGTTGTTCGCGTCGGCGGAAGCGGCGCGTTTCGGAGGCGCATCTTTGAAATGGGTATCGTCAAGGGCACGAAGCTTTACGTGGATAAATACGCCCCGCTCAAAGACCCCCTTGAAATCATCGTCATGGGATACCACCTGTCGCTCCGTGTTGAAGAAGCCTCCCAAGTCACGGTGGAGGCGGTTCCTGCGGATGACAGCCAGCAGGATACATGCCGACTGCCGTCCGCCGCTTAGGAGCCTTTCCCATCATGAGCCCCCGAACCCTGACCATCGCCCTTGCCGGCAATCCCAATTCCGGAAAGACGACGATTTTCAACAACCTGACCGGCGCCCACCAGAAAGTGGGAAACTGGTCCGGTGTGACGGTTGAAAAAAAAGAAGGCGTCATCCAGCGAAACGGGTATACGCTTAAAATCATCGATCTTCCCGGAACCTACAGCCTGACGCCGTTTTCCATCGAAGAAATTGTCGCCAGAAATTTTATCCTGGATGAACATCCTGATGTGGTCATCGACATTATCGACGCCTCCAACCTGGAGCGCAGCCTGTATCTGGCCACCCAGCTCCGGGAAATCGACTGCAAGGTCCTCTTTGCCCTGAACATGGCCGACATGGCCCAGTCCAGGGGCATCAAAATCCATACCGAAACGCTTTCCGATCTGCTGGATGTGCCCATCGTTTTTACCGTCGGCAACAAAAACGAGGGGATGGATGCGCTTTTGAAAAAAGCCGTGGAACTGGCGGAAAAAACGCATTACATTCCCGAGGGAAGAAAGGTCAGATACAGTCAGGACATTGAATCCGCCATAACCGGGCTTCAGGCCTTCCTTCAGAAGTACATTTCCGGCAAGGTTCCGTACAACGACCGGTGGACGGCCATCAAACTCATCGAGGACGACAAAATCGTCCGGGATCAGGTGCTGAGCCTTGCGCAAGATTCCCGAAAAGCGGTTGAAGATGAAATACAGGCTGCGCGGCAGTCTATCATGGACCGGTTTGACGATGATCCGGAGATTGTCATGACCGACGAACGCTACGGATTCATCGCCGGCATCGTAAAGGAAACCGTTGCCACCTCCTCCGCCAGACAGCGGGTGGATATTTCCCGCAACATTGATCTGGTGCTGACCAACCGGTTTATCGGGTTTCCGATCTTTGTTTTTTTTATCTGGGCCATGTTTCAATTGACGTTTACGGTCGGCGAAATCCCCAAAGGCTGGATTCAAGGCGCCGTGAGCGGACTGTCCGCGCTTGTGGACCTGCATCTTTCCGAGTCCCTGTTCAAGGATCTTTTGCTGAACGGTGTTATCGCCGGCGTCGGGAGCGTGGTGGTATTCCTTCCCAACATCCTGATCCTGTTTTTCTGCATCTCCCTGTTTGAAGACACCGGCTATATGGCCAGGACCGCTTTTCTGATGGATAAGATCATGCACATGATCGGCCTTCACGGAAAATCCTTTATCCCGATGCTCATGGGATTCGGGTGCAATGTGCCGGCCATCATGGCGACCCGGACACTGGAAAGCGAAAAGGACCGCATTCTGACGATCCTGATCACGCCGTTCATGTCCTGCTCGGCAAGGCTCCCCATCTATATCGTGCTGGCCGGTACGTTCTTTGCCGGCCAGGCGGGAACCGTCATCTTCTGCCTTTATCTGACGGGAATCATCCTGTCTATCATTACGGGCCGCCTGCTGCGCTCAACCCTCCTGAAAGGTCTGGACGCCCCCTTCGTGATGGAACTGCCGCCCTACCGGGTGCCCATGGCAAAGAGCGTGATGATTCACATGTGGGAACGCAGCAAGATGTTTCTGAAAAAAATGGGAAATATCATTTTGATCGGATCGATCGTCATCTGGGCACTCTCGGCATTTCCCCGGTACACCCCCCATTCGGAAGCATTCCGCAGGATACAGCCGCTCGAACAGAAACAAGACGTTGACAGCGCAGCCGGTCCTGCTGCCCGACTCGCACCGGAAAAAGAAACGCAAGCTGCGATCGAAGCAGGCAACCGGGTTCTGCAAGCTGAAAAAATCGAGAATTCCTATATGGGCCGCCTGGGAAAACTGATTGCGCCTGTTTTTTCACCGCTCGGCATTGACTGGCGGGGGAGCGTTGCGCTTCTGTCCGGTTTCGTCGCCAAGGAAATTGTTGTCAGCACGATGGGCGTTCTTTATGCAGCCGAAGGCGACAAATCCTCCGAGGCCCTTCGCACGGCCTTGTTATCATCCGGCATGACCAAGCTGTCGGCCATTTCCATGCTGGTATTTGTCTTGCTCTATTTGCCCTGTCTTGCTACCATGGCCGCCATCCGCAGAGAGCTGCGATCCTGGAAATGGATGCTGTTCAGCATCGGATACAGCACATCTCTTGCCTGGGTCATGGCCTTTCTGGTATTTCAGGGGGGAAAACTGCTGCATCTTGGCGTATGAGGACTGCTATGAAAATCAAATCAACGGGGGGCTTCATCGTTCTGGTTAGTCTGATTCTGTGCGGGGCGGCCGACGCCGGCCAGCGCATTTCGGTTTCCGCATCCAAGGCGGATATCCGGTCCGGCGCGGGCAATAATTTTGACGTGCTCTGGAAATCCGAAAAATACTATCCCTTCAGCGTTGTCAAAAAAGCCGGGGACTGGTATCAGGTAAAGGATTTCCAGGGGGATGAAGGATGGGTGCATCAATCCCTGGTCGGCAATACGCCGTCCGTCATCACCGCAAAGGATAAAAACGTGCTTCGCTCCGAACCCAAGCCGGACGCAAAAGTCCTGTTCACCGTCGGACCGGGCATTCCCTTTAAAGTCGACAAACGCAAGGACAAATGGATTCTGGTCGAACATGCGGACGGCGACAAGGGCTGGATTCACGAATCCACGGTATGGTAACCTAAGGAAATGAAATGAAAAATATAATTGTCGGCATCGGCTCCGCTCTGGTGGATATCCTCGCCCATGAAACAGATGACTTCGTGCACAAATCCGGAGCCGTCAAGGGCGGCATGACGCTGGTCGAAAACGGCGTCATCGAAAGCGTTCTTTCGGATCTGAACGTTTCTCCCAGCGTTGTTCCGGGCGGATCCGCCTGCAATACAATGATCGGTGTCGCAAGACTTGGCGGGGCTTCGCGTTTTGTCGGAAAACGGGGGGCCGGACCAATGGGCGTTTTTTTTGAAACCGGCCTGGTTGAAAACGGCGTTGAGCCCCATTTGCTGCATTCCCCTTCCCGCACCGGAAGGGTCCTTTCCATCATCACGCCGGATGCCCAGCGGTCCATGCTGACGTATCTTGGCGCCTCATCGGAAATCCGGCCCGAAGAAATCGCAGATGTCCATTTTGAAGGCGCGGCCGTGGTTCATCTCGAAGGCTACCTGCTGTTCAATCCGGCGCTGATCCTCCAGTCCCTGTCGCTGGCAAAAAGATCGGGCGCGCGGATATCGCTGGACCTTTCCAGCTTTACGGTTGTTGAATCCAACAAGGCCCTGCTGGACACGATCGTGGATGAATTTGTCGATATCCTGATCGCAAACGAAGACGAGGCACGGGCGTTTACGGGCCAAAGCGACGAAAGCCTCATGATCGAAAGCCTTTCATTGCGGGCCGAAATTGCCGTCCTGAAGGTCGGCAGCCGCGGCAGTTATATTTCACGGCAGGGAAAAACGCATCACATCGCGCCTCTTGGAGACGGCTGCGCCGTGGACACCACCGGCGCCGGGGATTTGTGGGCCTCCGGGTTTCTGTTCGGTTTGGTCAACGGCTATCCGCTGGAAAAATGCGGCCGACTGGCCTCGGCCTGCGGATATGAAGTCTGCCAGGTCATCGGCGCCGGCATCCCCGACGACGGGTGGCAGCGCATTCGAACGCTTCTGGACGAAACGGGATGACTTTTTCCGCCACCCGCCACCCGTCTTCTGTCTTCTTTTTTTTGGAGGTATCATGGCACAAAAAGTGACCCGCAAAAAGCTTCTGAAAGAGCCGGATGAATTCATCACGTTTTCCGGAAAACTGATTCAATGGCTCACCACCTATAAACAGCAGGCGACACTTGTCGCCGGCGTTGTTTTCGTGCTTCTTCTTGCAGCCGCAGGCTTTCAGGCCTATCTGCACCATGCCGAAAACAAGGCATCCGAACTGCTGACGGAGAGCCTGGCCCAGTACCAGACGGCCATGAAAGACAATGATCCGGTAAAGGCTTATCAGGCTGTTGAAAAACCGTTTACCCGGATTCTGGACGACTATTCCGCAAGAAGCATGGGAAAGATTGCAGGGATTGAATTCGCCAATATCTGCTATCGGGCCGGTGAATTCGACAAGGCGATCTCCCTTTACAAAACCGCCCTGAATGATTTCAGCAGCACCCCGTTTTACAAAAATCTTATTTTAAGCAGCCTGGGGTATGCCTTTGAAGGAAAAAAAGACTACGCCGCCGCGGTCACGTATTTTGAAATGCTGACCACATCCGCCGACACCTCCCTGAAAGATATCAGCCTTTACAACCTGGCTTCCGCATATGAAAAAATGGGGGACAGGGAAAAAAGCAGGGCAACGTTCGCCCGGATTACCACGGAGTTTCCGAACTCCATCTATGTAGAGATCGCCAAGGAAAAAAGCCTCGGCTGATCCATTCCGATGAAAATCGCCTACACGTATAATTTGCAGTTGACCGACAGCGAAGAGGATGCCGCCTTTGACAGGCCGGAAACGGTCGAAGCGATCGCCGTCGCGCTGAAGGCCCTGGGTCATCAGGTGGAGCGGGTCGAGGTTTCGGGGCCGGCGTCGCGGCTGGTGGCAAGGCTTGAGGCGCTGAATCCGGACCTGATCTTCAATACGGCAACCGGAAAGGGCGGGAAAAGCCGCGAGGCCTTTTATCCGGGGCTGTTTGAACAGCTCGGCATGCCGTATACCGGATCCGATGCCTATGCATGCACCCTGACCACGGACAAACGCCTGACCAAAATGCTGGTTGCAGCCGGCGGCGTGCCCACGCCCCGCTGGGCGTATGTGGAAAGCGTCCACAACTGGGTCCAGCCGGACCTGAACTATCCGGTGATAATCAAACCCAATTATGAAGGCAGCTCCAAAGGCATTGACCAGCAGTCCATCGTGGCGGCGCCGGAGCAGCTCCTCAAGCGGGTGATGGGGCTCCTGATCCGGTATCCCGCCGGGGTTCTGATCGAGGAGTTTATCGAAGGAAAGGATGTGGTTGTGCCTTTTCTTGAAAAAGCGTCCCGGAAAACCGGAGGGATTCTTGCCGCCGGCGAATACCGCTTTGATCCTGCGGTGGTTTCGGGCCGCAAACATGTCATTTATGATTGCCGGCTTCAGCAATTGCCGGATGCCGTCACCGTCAAGGTCCCGGCAGATCTCTCCCCAAAAACTGCAAAACAGCTCCAGAGCCTGTCCCGGACCATCTGCAAGATACTGGATATGCGCGACCTGGCCCGGCTGGACTTCCGGCTGACCGCCGCTGGCCAGGCGTACTTTATCGAGGCCAATGCCCTTCCGAGCCTGGAGCCCGGCGCAACCGTGCATGCTTCCGCCGCCATTGCCGGGCTGAACTCAATAGAGTCGGTTCTGGATGCGGTGATAAAAAGCGCCGCGGAACGCTACGGCATCCAGATGTCCGTGCGGTCCCGGAACCGGCGAAAGGCGTTGAAGGTTGGATTCACGTTCAATCTGAAACGCATCCGGCCCCTGGATTCCAGTGATGACGACAGGGAGGCGGAATTTGACAGCCGGGCCACAATCGATGCCATCTCCGGCGCGATCACATCCCTTGGCCACGAAGTGATGGAAATTGAGGCAACGCCGGAGCTGCCCGCCATCATCGGCTCCCTGCCCCTGGATATTGTCTTTAACATTGCCGAGGGTATTCACGGCCGGAACCGGGAATCCCAGGTGCCGGCCATCCTGGAGCTTTTGAACATTCCGTATGTGGGCTCTGATCCGGCCGCCCTGTCCATCTGCCTGGACAAGGTGCTGGCCAAAAAAATGGTGCGCCAGGCCGGAATCCATACGGCCGATTTTATCGTCATGCGCACGGGAAAAGAGCGGCTTCCAAAATCCCTTCAGTTTCCGGCGATCATCAAACCCGTTGCCGAAGGCAGTTCAAAAGGGGTCATGGGAATGAATGTGGTCCAGGACGCGGCGGATCTCAGGCGGCTTTCCTGCGAACTGATTGCCAGATATCATCAGCCGGTTCTGGTTGAAGCATATCTGTCCGGAAGGGAATTCACCGTTGGATTGCTGGGCGAAAACCGGCCCAAGGTGCTGCCGCCCATGGAAATTCTCTTCAATGACAAAGAAAACCGGTTTCCGGTGTATGCCTTCGAGCACAAGCTGGACACCAACGCATCCATATCCTATCAGGTGCCGGCGATTATCGACCGGACCCTTCAAAAAAACCTGGAGCAAGTGGCAAGATGCGCATTCGCCGCCCTGGGCTGCCGGGATGTGGCGCGGGTGGACCTGAGACTGGATGAAAACGAGCACATCCATTTCATCGAATGCAACCCCCTGCCGGGGCTGACTCCCGGATGGTCGGATCTGTGCATCATCGGCGAGGCGGCCGGAATGGACTACCGGACCCTTATCTGTGAAATCATGGCGCCGGCGATCCGGCGCATGAAGTTCAAGGAAAAAACCTGAAGGATTTAATATTGACAAGTAAGCGCTTTTAGGTTCAAAATTAATAATGATTATCGGAAATTGCGGCGTTGATAAAAGTCTTTACGCACGGGAACTGCCGTGATGAAGCATTTCCCGAGCAAGCAGCTTTTATCTTTTGTTCTGGTCGGATCGACCACGCGTGTCTAAAGAAAATTTTTAAGGGGGAATCGAATGAAAAAAACAATATCCAAAAGCCTGATGATGCTGGCATTGGCCGGCATGATTTTCAGCGGCGCGGCTGCGGCCGGGGAGAAAACCTATATCAACGGCATAGACGCCAATTACCCGCCATTCAGCTTCATCAACAGCAAGGGCGAACCAGACGGCTTTGACATAAAGGCCGTCGACTGGATCGCCAAGGAAATGGGCTTCAAGGTCGTACATCAGCCGATGCAGTGGGACACCATCATTACCAGCCTGAAATCCGGGAAAATTGATTTCATTGCTTCCGGAATGAGCATTGACGAACCGCGGAAAGAACTGGTCAATTTCTCCACGTGTTATTATAAAACCAAGATGGTTCTTGTTGCAAAAAAAGACAATCCCGTTATGCCGGACAAGATCATGGAACCGGATATGAAATGGGGCGTCCAGAGCGGCTCATCGGAATCGCACTGGATCGAAGACAAACTGATCGAAGACAAGGAAAAGAAATTCAAGCTGATGCCGTACGATTCCGGGCTGCTGGCCGTTCAGGATGTCCTGAATGGCCGCATTGACATTGCCGCGGTATCTCAGTCATCCGCGGACGAGTTCATGGAAAAAGGAATGCCCATAAAGGTTCTGGGAAGTTATGGGCAGCCGGATGATGAAACCGCATATGCCTGTCGAAAAGAGGATGCCGAACTGCTGAAGATGTTGAACGAAGGCCTCAAGCGCCTGATGGCCAGCGCTACCTGGGGGCAATTGAAAAAACAATACGACGTCAGATAATTCACGCTGCCTGAATCGCAGTCATTCAAGGCTTCGGGAGCAATCCCGAAGCCTTCGGCTTTCATGGCCGCCGCCCATAGCCAGACAAGACACCCGTTATTCTCTTCCATCCTTGCCGGCCGGCTTCCACGCGGTCGGTCCTGCCGGAGTTGCAGCGCTATAACTCATGCTAAACCGGGAAATTCCCTACAATTACACTTCCGCGGATGATGGCCAGATCGTCCGGTTTCTTCTGGGAAACTCGGCCTGGTACGCCCTTGAAAAGCTTCGCTACCGCCGGGTGCGGGGAAAGCTGATCCGGCTCCTGCTCCGTTTTATCGGGGACAGCTTCATTCTTTTCCGCAATCCCTTCATTTATCAGGATCTCATCGACAATTCCCGCAGGCGGCGTCATTTTCTGACCGCAGCCAAAGCCGATCTTGCGGCTGTCAATGCCCATCTGACCGCCGATCCGGATGAACAGGCCGTTATTGCCGCCTGCCTGACCTTTCTGACCGATCTGGAAAAGACGCTTTTCAGCATCCGGGAAAAGCGCGGGCGCATCCATCGCACACTTGGCGCCATCGTCGGCGAAAGCAATGTCTGCTTTGACCCATTTTCCCTGATCAGCCACGCCACGGACGCAACGGACTGGCGGCTTTATCTTCCCCTTGCCGTTGTTTACCCGACCGAAGCCGCGCAGATATCCGCCCTGCTGAAAGCAATCACCGATCTTAAGCTTCGGGTGATTCCCCGCGGCGGCGGCACGGGGCTGACCGGCGGCAGCGTTCCGGTCGGCGCCGACTGTGTCGTGCTGAATGTCGAAAAGCTGAACCGAATCCACGGAATCTTTGAAACAGCGATTGAATATCCGGACGGATCCACCAAAAAAACCGCGGTGATACGGCTTGAGGCCGGCGCCGTCACCGAACGGGCCATCTCCCTTGCAGCCCGAAACGGACTGGTTTTTGCCACTGACCCCACCAGCGCCTGGGCATCGAGCATCGGGGGAAATATCGCGGAAAACGCCGGCGGGAAAACCGCCGTACTCTGGGGAACGGCCATTGACAACCTGCTGTCGTATACGATCACCATGGCCCGGGGACAGACGTGGACCGTTCGGCGTATGCAGCACCCGCTTCGAAAAATACTTCCGGAGGACAGGGTCGTTTTTGAAATCCGCGACAGCGCCAACACCCTGGTGCGCCGGGTGCTGCTGGATGCATCCGAGATCCGGACGCCGGGCCTGGGCAAGGATATCACCAACAAAGCGCTGAGCGGCCTGCCGGGCATTCAGAAAGAAGGCACCGACGGCATCATCACCAGCGCTGAATTCATTCTCCATCCGGCCTATCCCCACAAGACCACCTGCTGTCTGGAGTTTTTCGGGGATGACATGGATGAAGCCAGCCGGGTGATCGTGGATATTTCAAAAGCATTTGTCAACCAGGGCCGGGAAGCGCTCATGGCACTTGAGCATTTTGACGAGGAATATGTCCGGGCCATCGCCTACCAGGTCAAGGCTCCGCGAACCAGCCTGCCAAAAGCCGTGCTCCTGATCGATATCGTCGGATACACGGCCGGTCAGGTGGCGCAGGGAAGAAAGCGCCTGACCGAACTCCTGAAGCCCTATCCCAACACCTGCCTTTTTGTAGCCAGGGACGCCCTGGAAGCCGGGCTGTTCTGGCAGGACAGAAAACGCCTGGGAGCGATCGCCGGCCGGACCGATGCTTTCAAGCTGAACGAGGATATCGTTCTGCCGCTCCAGGCCCTTGCGGATTTTTCAATGTTCGTGGACGGGTTTAACGGCGAGGAGGATCGCTACAACCAGAAATCCATTGTCTGGCGGATCGGTACGGTTCTGGAAGCACTGGATGCTTCACCGGAAGACCCCCTGCGGCTGAGCGACCGGCTGGCCCCGGCCAGGGACCTGTGCCGGCAGACCATTGATCTTCTGGATTTGGCCGGAAAGGACGCGCTTCGGGAGGAAAAACACCTCCGGCATCTGATCGGTGAACTGAAGGGGCTGTTTCACGGGAATCCCGTTTGCGACCGGATTCAGGAAATCCGCGCGGAGGTTCGCCGCAGGCTGATCATCATCGCCACCCACATGCACGCCGGGGACGGAAATGTCCATGTCAACATTCCGGTTTTTTCCAATGACCGGGACATGATGAACCGGGCCGCGGAAACCGCGGATGCGGTAATGGCCGAGGCAATCGCGCTGGGAGGCGTGGTCAGCGGGGAACACGGCATCGGCTTTACCAAGCTAAAATACCTGGATGCCCAAAAACTGAAGGATCTGGCCGACTACCGAAGCCAGGTGGATCCGCAACACATCATGAATCCCGGAAAGCTGGACGATCTGGAAATCCCCGAAAAAGTCTTTGCCTCATCCTTTAATCTGCTGGGACTTGAGGCCAGAATTCTCCGGCACGGATCCCTGGAAATCCTGGCTGAAAAAATCTCCAAATGCATCCGGTGCGGCCGGTGCAAGCCGGACTGCTGCGTGTTTTCTCCGGCGGAAAACCTTTTTTTTCACCCCCGGAACAAGAATCTGGCCATCATCTCCCTGATTGAAGCCCTGCTTTACGACGCCCAGCGGTCCCACTCGACCCGCTTTGAGCTCCTGCATTATCTGGAGGAAATCGCCGATCACTGCACCATCTGCCATAAATGCCGTCCGCCCTGCCCGGTCGGCATCGACACCGGGGAAATCTCCATTCTGGAGCGGGAGATTCTGGAAAACCTGCGATACAAACATACGGCGCCGGCCACCCGGATGACCCTTTCCTATCTGGAAAGCCGATCCGTTTCAACAAACCGGGTGATGCGAAAGTCCTTGGCCTTGGGGGCCAGGGTCCAGCGCATGGGACACCAGCTGCTGACCGCAACAAAGCCGGCCTGGATGCAGACCCCGGTTTTATCCTACCTGCGCTCTCCGGTAACGCCCCTGTCCCGGGATACGCTTCGGGATGTGCTGCCCGCATCCGGCTGGAACCAGAGCCTGTGCATCGAACCAACAGCGCCTGCCGCCTTTACGGTATTCTATTTTCCCGGATGCGGTTCGGAAAGGCTGTTTTCAACCATTTCAATCGCAGCCATTTATCTGCTGTTAAAGGCGCAAACCCGTGTGGTGCTGCCGCCCGCCTTTTTATGCTGCGGATACCCGGCGCAGGTAAATGCCAAATCCGACGCCCGGGGCAGGCAAGCACTTCAAAATGCCATTATCTTCAGCCAGATCCGGCAAATGCTGGGATATCTTTCCTTTGACGCCTGCGTGGTAAGCTGCGGCACGTGCAGGGAGGCTCTGCAACAAACGGATGTGGCGGATATTTTCGGCTGCGCCATCACCGATGTCTGCGGCTTTGTGCTGGAAACCGGTGTAAAAATAAACGCCGGTCGACCCTGTCTCTATCACCGGCCCTGCCATGACTCCCTGGACGGCCGGGGCAAGGCCCTGCTTGAAACCTGCGGATACCATCCCGCCCCGGTTCCGCACTGCTGCTCCGAAGCCGGCACCCTTTCCCTGAGCCGGCCGGACATTTCTAACGCCATGCTGGCCAGAAAACAGCAGGCATTGTCTGAAATCATCGGCGCATCCGCAGATCCGGGCATCCAACTGCTCACCCACTGCCCTTCGTGCCTTCAGGGGCTCGGCAGAAACCCCGATGTGGTCCCCCGGCATATCGCCGAAGCGCTGGCCATCCAAATCGGCGGCAAAAACTGGGATACGGAAGCAAGGCGCTTGTTTCAAAACGCGGAGCGCGTCATCTTTTAATGACCCGCTCCCGTTCCCATGATGGATAACCGTTTCTGTAACCCAATCCCTTTTTCAGGTTCAACATAAATATAGCCATAATCTGTTTGTTTAACTTAAAGGAGTTGTGATATGAAAGAAGCCTTGATATTGCTGGGTGTTGTCGTGGGTTGGTTTGTGCTTCAAGCATATATTCTGCCAAAGCTCGGGGTTTCCACCTGAGTGAAAGACGCCTGTCAGGTGACAGGCAAGAAAGCGAATGTCGATCTCCCCAAATCCAAAGATCAGAACCGATGATGATTTTGAACTGATTCAGGCGATCAATGCCGGACACTCAGAACTGTTTCCGGAGCTGGTTACCCGCTATGAACGAAAACTTTACAATTTCGGCATGCGCATGTGCAGGGATGTTCAGGATGCCGAAGACATGGTTCAGGACACATTTATCAATGTCTTCAAGTACCTGAAGGATTTCCGATATGAAACCAAATTCAAGAACTGGCTCTACCGCATTGCCACCAGCACCTGCCTGAAGAAAAAACGAAAATCCAAATACGCCCCGGAAAGGGAACTGTCTCTGGATGAGTTCATCCCCGATGAAACAGAGAAGATTCCGGTGCAGGTGCCGGGTTGGGCATCCATTCCGCTGGATCAGCTCCTGAATGAAGAGCTTTCCGCCGTCATCAAGGACGGCGTTGCATCGCTTCCTGAAAAATACCGGCTGGTGCTGGTGCTGCGGGACATGGAAGGATTCAGCACCGCGGAAACCGCCCAGGTTCTGGGCTTGACAACCGAAAACATCAAGGTAAGACTGCATCGGGCGCGTCTTTTCCTGAGAGAAAAACTCAAAACCTATTATGACCATGGCGCATGATCACAACAACGAAGACTGTCTGGCAATGTTCGCAAAATTGTCCGATTACCTCGACAATGAACTGGACGCGCTGACCTGCAAAGACATTGAGGACCATGCCAGGGACTGTATTCCCTGCAAGGCCTGCCTGGAAACCCTTCGTCAGACCATCGGCCTGTGCCGGTCCCTGGCGCCGGACGAAAAACCCGTGCCCGAAGCATTTTCCAGGCACCTGAAAACGCTGATCCAAAAAATTTCAAGCAAAAAGACACCCTCCTGAAATGCCATCCACGCTCAGCTTTCCGTCGATTCAACAAACGATCGATGACAGCAAGGCCGTCATAATGAAACTGCATCCAAAACTGTGGAAACGCCCGAAATGAAAATTCAACGAAACAAAGACAGGTGCAACCAGTGCCTGCTCTGCGTCCGGGACTGTGTCGCCGGCGCCTGGAGACTTGTCGACGGCGAACCGGTCATGGCGGCCCCCGAGCTTTGCAGCCGATGCGGCCATTGCGTGGCTGTCTGCCCCCGATCGGCGATTTTCCATGAAGCCATGGATCATCAGCAGATCACCGGAACCGATGCCAATCTGCTGAATCCGGAAGGTTACCGGCAAGTCGTTCTGGGACGACGGAGCATCCGTCAGTACAAAAAAACGGAGGTCCCGCCGGAAACTATCGAGAATATCCTGAAACTGGCCGGCCATTCTCCCACGGCCAGCAACAAACAGAATGTGGCATTCACCGTGATCAGCGACAAGATCATCTTAAAGGACCTGTCGGACAGCGTGTTCGGTTTCGGCAAAGGCCTGTATGAAAAATCGCGCAAAGGCCCGGGGAAAGCCATCTATTTTATTCTCAAGGCGTTGTCCCCGGACAATGTCACCCGATACCTGGACCCCATGGAATATTACATTTTAGAAGCGGACAAAGGCCGGGATTATATTCTCCACGGCGCCCCTGTTCTCATTCTTATCCACGGGTCCAAGAATGGGTCATTTATCAATGAAAACTGCAATATTGCGGCGGCAAACATCATGAATTTCGCCCACGCCTCGGGCCTTGGGACCTGTTATATCGGCTTTATCACCCTTGCCTTGAAGTTCTCCGTCACGTTAAGAAACAAGGCGCGGATTCCAAAAAATCAGAAGGTATTTGCAGCGCTCATCCTGGGATACCCGGCCTACAGGCACCCGTTCACTGCATCCCGGAAACAGCCCGCTATTCAATGGATTCGCGGTTGAAGATACGGTTGCAATCAGAAAACGGGCCTGTTTCTGAAAAACGGTGCCTGCAACAATTCGGGGGGTGAAGCATGCTGGAAGAGATACAAAGGCAATTGATCCGTCTTTCGAACGCAGAGGACGGGGAATTCCTCCAGCGGTTCTTCAAAACAGGCCCCGGTCAATACGGCGAAGGCGATCGCTTCCGGGGGATTCGCGTACCCGTGCTTCGCAGGCTCTCCAGTGCCCACCAGGACATTCCGCTTGCACTCGCTGAACAACTTCTCCGCAGTGCGTATCACGAGGACAGGCTGCTTGCGCTGCTGATCCTGATGCGAAAATTCGCACGTGCAGACGCGGCAGGAAGAGCCGGCATTTACACGCTGTACCTCGGCAACACGCGATTTATCAACAACTGGGATCTGGTCGATGCCTCCGCAGCGCAGATTGTCGGCGCATACTTGAGTGACAAAAGCCGCAAGCCCCTTTATCAACTGGCTCGATCCGACAGTCTCTGGGAGAGACGGATCGCCATTCTTGCGACATTTCATTACATCAAGCAAGGCAGGGTTGATGAGACGCTCCGGATAGCCGGGATGCTGCTGTCGGACAAGGAAGACTTGATACACAAAGCCGCCGGCTGGATGCTTCGGGAAGTCGGCAAGCGGGACTTGCAAATTGAAGAAGGCTTTCTCCGTGCACATTACCGGCAGATGCCAAGAACGATGCTGCGGTATGCAATCGAGAAGTTTGCGCAGGACAAGCGACGGGGTTACTTGAAAGGAACTGTTGAATAAATTCGGAACAGCCGCAGTTGATGATCTCGAAAAAAATCGAAATCCGGCAGTTCTCGTCATTCCGGCGAAAGACGAAATCCAGTAAACCGAATCTCTTGCAAATCATTTTTCGCCATGCTGTTCTTTCAGACAGCGGATCTGTTCCAGAACCGCGTCAAATTGATCTTCCAGCTCCAGAAGATCCATCATCACCGGCGGTTTGACCGAGTGGGCCGGCAGCCGTTTCCGGGTTTCCGCGATGGCCGCATCCAGCTCGCGAAGCTTCTGTTCCAATTCATGCAAATGCATCATGGCAACTTCCTCATCAAATGGTTTTTGCCCGTATCTTTATACCCATCTTTACCCCGCTGCATTGATTTAAGTCAATTTGACCTCTCCGTTTTCAGTGCATGAATCCGGCAAACGACTCACCCGACCGCCAGAGCGATGACCCCGACGACGATTGCCGCCGCAGCCGGCAGTCTCCGGCGGGCATCCCCTTCCGCCAGAAGTCTTGAGCCCATTACCGCGGCGATCAAAATGCTCACCTCCCTTGCCGGTGCAATATAGCTGACCGGAGCCGAGATGAGTGCGGTCAGGACCATGATGTAGGACAGAGGACAGAGAAGCCCCACCCCGACGGCTTCCTTTCGGTGGATCCGCCATTCCTTCCGGACTTCTCCCCATTTGCGGAGAGCCATCGGGCCAAGCAGGATCACGCGACCCAGGTTCGTACAGTAATCCTGAAGCAGCGGCGGAATCAGGAGGGTGCTGACGGCATACTTGTCCCAGAGGGTATATGCGGCAATAACAATTCCGGTGAGCAGTCCGTACCCCACCCCCTGTTTGCGTCTCCCCCTGATACCGCCCGTTCCCCCGGACAGGAAAAAAACGCCTGCCGCAACCAGAAATGCACCAAATAGCGCCAAAGTGCTTGGCCTCTCCCCCAGAAGCAGGATCGCGGCCAGCGTGGAGAGGGTGGGCCCGGTCCCGCGGGCAAGCGGGTAAACTACGGATAAATCCCCCACCCGATACCCTTTCTGGAGGATCAGGAAATATGCCAGGTGGAGCAAGGCGCTGCCTGCCATGAACGCAAGCTGGAGAAGGCCGATATGCGGTTTTTGCCATAAAAACACAAGGAGGGTCACCGGTGCATAAAAAATGCAGGAAACTGCGGCGAACAGCCATACAAAAGCGGCGCCGCCTTGCCCGGCCCGTTTGGCAAGATAGTTCCATGTGGCGTGAATGAAGGCGGCCGCAAGAACCAGCCCAAATGCGAATGCTGTCATAGCGCCTGTTCCAGCAACTGCCCGTGCTCTTTGAGCCATTGCCTCGCTTTTTCCACATGGACCGTCTGCGAGCTGATAATGTTCCAGAACCGCCCGGTGTGGTTGGCTTCGATCAGATGAGCCAGTTCGTGAATCACCACATAGTCGATCACCCACATGGGCGCTTTGATCAGGCGCCAGTTGAAATTGACATTGTTGTTCACCGTGCAGGAACCCCAGCGATACAGGTTGTCGACGATTTTGACTTTTGAACAGGTCACACCCAGCTCACGGGCATGAAGGCTCACCCTGGGGATAATCTTGGCATGGGCGCGCTGAATATACCACTCCCTCAAGACCTCCTGTGGATTTTCTGCGCGGGTGGCAGGTATAAAAAAGCGCTGATCGAACCTGACCTCGGTCAGCCCGGTTTTAATCACTTCGATGCGGTAGTATCGTCCAAGATAAAGAGCGGATTCACCGTTGACGATTTCCTTTCCGGGAGGATGCGGCAGATCCCGGTATTTCTGGGGGTGGTGGATTTTATCGGAGATCCATTGACGCTTTGCCTTTACCACTTGCCGGATCTTTTCTTCCGGTGTCGATGCCGGTGCATGCACAACCACGGAACGGTCCCGCTCAACAGTGATAGTCAGTTTTCGGCGCTTTGCCGATCGTATGATCGTGTAATCAATATCCATTTCACACCGCGTAAAGGATGGTGTCATGGTTTTTTTCCGCAATCTCCATGATTCTGGAAATAATCGAGGCGCGGTTTTTAATGAGATGGGAAATTTTGAGACATTCGGGTGCCAGCAGAATCCGCTGAAGCTCCGCTTTCATTTTGTTGCGGGCCGGAATGCTCTCCCAGAATCCGGTGAGTTTTAACTCCCGCTCCACAACCAGAAAGGCTTTCTGAGTCAAATCCACCAAAAAACCGATTTTGTCTTCTTCGCTGAGGGTAAAGGGCGTCTGTTTAGCCGAAACCCCTGGCTGGACTTTTGTAGGGATATCCCCATCTCCGAAAATTTCACGCCTGAACATGCGAAACAAGGGCATCTGTTTTTTCCGGTGCAGGCCATAGGTTGGTTCCTTGCGTGCATTGATAATGCTCTGCCGCAGCTTTTCCAATTCCTCGTATATTTTTTTCCAGTTATTTTGAAAGTCCTCCAGGATTTTCTGCAAGGCCTCGGCAAAGGACGCCTGTAAATCCGGGTCGTCATACAGGTCCACATCCAGATGGTGTCGGATGGCATGTTCGACCTCCGCAGCCTTGGTTTTGGTCCGCTTTCGTTTGCCGACCTGACGTTCAAAGTCCTGATCCAGAATCGAGATGGGAGCCACTTTCTGATCGATGCCTTTGGATTCCAGATACGCATCGGTAATTCCCCTGAGCTTGGGCGGAATCCCTTTCATGCTCAGACGCGCGTCGCGGAAATGCTTTCCGGCCAGCACGTTTATTTCCGACAGCTTTTGAAAATCCGGCATGAAGCAGAGGGCTTCCTTGGCCGGGAAGACAAGATTCAGGCACTTTGTGAAATTTTTAAATGCTGACATGTACTCGAAACGCAGGTCTTCATCATAAAAAAGATCGAAAAAGGCGTCATGATCATTAAGATCGGTCAAGCCAAGATTTTCAAAAAATGCCATCATTTCCCGATGCGCAGCCTTTAATGCATTCAGCTCTTTTTCCGGAAAGCTCATGGCATCGAGTATCTCTTTTTGCTCGCGCTCGTCGGAGATTTCGATGGCTTTTTTCAGATGATGGCCGATGCCGACGTAGTCGACCACAAACCCCTTGTCCTTGCCCTGACCCCCGACCCGGTTCACCCGGGCGATGGCCTGGAGCAGGTTGTGGGCCTCGATCACCTTATCCAGATACATCACCTGTTCCACCGGCGCGTCGAAGCCGGTAAGCAGCATGTCACGGACAATAACGATGCCCATGTTGCCGGAAGAATCCCTGTCTTCAGCATCAAACGGCAGCTTGAAGCTCTTGATGACGGCCTCATGCCTTGATTTGTCCGCATACGCCTTAAGGTGCGGCAGATCGTTATGCCCGCCGGAGATGATCACATCGGCCTGTAACCGTTTGAGCCGTTCCAGATCGATACGGTTTGGATTGTCTTTTTCAAGAACGGCAACGGCTTTGACCAGGGCCGCATCGATGTATGTTTTGTAGCGAACGGCCGCTTCCCGTGAGACAGCCACCACCTGAGCCTTGTAGCCGTTGGGGAAAACGTGGGCCAGATAGTGTTTCACCATATCCCGGGCCTTGGCCTTGATGGTGGATTTGGACTCCAGATAGGCATCGCGGGAACCGTAACCAAGGATATCCATGCGCTCTTGCAGGTTGTATTCGCTGAACACATCGGCAAAGGCGGTGTCCATGCCGGTCCGGTCGCTCACTTCGGCGTTGTGGGTCCGGCCTTCATAGACAATCTCCAGGGTCACGCCATCCTCGATGGACTGGCGCATGGTGTATTTGTCGATATAGTCGCCGAATACCCGCTCTGTCTTGTCGATGGGGGTGCCGGTGTAACCGATGCGGGCCGCATTGGGAATCCCCTTGTCCAGATTGGCCCCGAGCATGGCATATTGGGAGCGATGGGCCTCATCGGTCATTACCAGGATGTGCGGACTGGCATTTAATTCCGGAAAGGTCTGCGTCAAGTCCGCTTCCCTGAACTTATGAATCATGGCCATCACCAGGTCCGAAGAATCCGAACGCAGGAGTTCTTTCAGCGTGCGGATGCTGTCGGCCACCTTGACGCTGAACCCGATGCTCCGGCTGGTTTCCGAAAGCTGCTGCTCCAACTGGGTGCGGTCGGTGACAAACACCACCTTCCACTTGGAAAGGGACGGATGGCGATACATCTCGCGCACCATGAACATCATGGTCAGGGATTTTCCCGAACCTTGGGTGTGCCAGATGATGCCGCTGCGCTCGCGGGAGTTGCGCCCCTCCAACAGTCGCCGCACCCCCAGCTTCACCGCCCGAAACTGCTGGTAGCGACCCACGATCTTGATGGTCTCGCCTTTATCGTTGACGGAAAACAGGGTGAAGGTGCGGATCAGATCGAGCAGGTTGTCACGATCGAGCATGCCGGCCACCAGGCGCTGCTGGTCGTTGGGAGATCCGGCGCCATGATCCAGATCCGCCACGCTGCGGGGATAGGGATCGGCCCAGCGGAAAAAATGCCGTTTGCTGTGGGTGGTGATAGTGCCGAATTTGGCCTCCTGACGGCAGGTGGCGACCACGAACTGGTTGTAATAAAACAGCGGCGCACTGCCTTCACCCCTGGCCCCTCGCTGCTCGCTGTAGCGCAGCAACTGGTCGATGGCATCAATCATGGGTTCCTTGGCCTTGGGCGATTTGCACTCGATCACCACCACCGGCAGACCGTTTACGAAAAGCACGATGTCCGGCAGAATGTGGTACTCGGTACCCAGGATGCGTACTTTGAACTGGCAGACGGCGATAAACCGGTTGTTGTCCCGGTGCTTGAAATCGACAAAGCACACCGTGGGGCTCTTTTCATCCGTTTTGCGGTTCTCGCTGATGCTGGTATTTTCCAACAGCAGATTCAGGACATGGCGGTTGTTCTCGATCAGGTTGGTGCCGGGAAAGCCTGCGGTAAGCTGCTTTACCACCTCTTCCACCTGGTCGTCATCCAGCCAGTCGTTGATGATCTTGATCTAGGCCCTCAAGACCGGCAGCATCACCACCTCGGTGAAGTTCGCCCGAAAGGCGTCGCCGGGATGCTGCTTGTTGTCCAGGTCGAGGATCTCCCAACCCAGTCCTGTAAGCTGATCGAGAAGGGGTTTTTCGACATGGTTTCTTTCGTCGAGTTTGAGGTGCTGCGGTATCTGATTTTTTATCATTTTCCTTGGTCCGCAACTGCCGTGTAGGCTTGATCGACACGGTTGGGCTTATCCGGATAACGAAGGTTCAGCAGGCCATGGGCCACCATTGAAGTTAGAAACCGTGATCGTAGTCCATCCGTGTTTCTTTGCAATAGCTCCCCCAACTGCCTTCTGGTCAACCAGTTTCGGGCGCAAAGTCTCAGAATCAGCCGTTCCATTTCCTTGGGAGGAAGGCGTTTGTTATTCCTGGCAATCGCCGCAATTTCAAACAATTCCCCCCACATACTGGAAGACAACACACCGCTATGTACGGAGTCAGCTCCCTTATGTACGGAGTCAGCTCCCTTATGTACGGAGTCAACTCCCTTATGTACGGAGTCAACCCCCTTATGTACGGAGTCAACCCCCTTATATACGGAGTTGCCTCTTTTACGTACATAATCCATCGTACGGGGCAAATGATACCGGGTCCAACGCCCAAGCCCCTCCTGAGCCAAGGCGTTCTTTCCTACAAGTTTTTGCAGCAACCGGGTGATATCCATCGGATGTTCTCCGGAAATCTGCCGCATGCGGGCATTGTCAACACTTCCCTCAATGTCTGCCGTAACCAGAGCCTGTACTTCAAGTTTGGAAAAAGCATGAAACTGCTTTCCGAATTGCACTTCCAGACGCTTAAGCGACTCTTCCGGAATCATGCTGATCATGGGTAATACCCATTTCACCCTGTCCGGCTGAACCTGCTCCGTCAAAATAGGTTCACGCCAGTGTTGGGACGCCCAGCCCCGTCGTATCTTGTCTACCCCCGACCCTGCTTTTTCTCCGACGCCGATCATCATGAACATGGTTTGCAGCGACTTGTTGCGGCATTCACTGATGTTGCCACGCATGATTTGATCAACCGAAATCAGCAAAGAGCCTGGGTTGGAAAATTCAAGGCGTTCCCGGTATTTCTCTACCACGATACCACCCATGCCCTGATAATCGGAATAAATCAATGCATTCACCAGGGTCTCACGGATCGCTTCGTGAACGACCGTCTCGCCTTTTCGGAAAAGATCGCTCTTCAGTTGGAACGGCAGTTTCAGATCCGCTGATAGCCGTTGAATCACCCGCAGGTAGAACTGAAAAAGATTGCCAGGCCAGGTTCCATCGATGGTGAACCGATCCGTCCAGCGAACATCCGGGTCATCGGAAAGTTTTTCCCGGTAGTCCACGTGATAACCAGGCAGTGTCTCGCGCAAGGACTCCTCTTTGCCGAACATCAGCAAACCGGCTACCGTAATACCCTGTATGTCGTTTCTACGATCACGACCCCAT
>JBBIPX010000022.1:0-10650 GCA_037442625.1 Desulfobacteraceae bacterium | reverse complement strand
CAAGCTTGGCGAGCAAAGATTGATCATTCTCGCTCAACCAAGGATGCGTATGTTTATGGGAAGAAAAACGGTTTCGGTATTGCTGAAGACTTGGAATATCCAGGTCATCCATCGTGAAACGTTCCAGAATCCGACTGTCGGCGGGTTCTTCGGCTTTGTCCGCCAACATTCGGCTCACTTCCTGCTCCGTACATCGGTAGTCGCCTTCGAAATTGCGACGAAAGGTTCCAGTGATGGAATTTTGGCCGAGAAAGACCGGGCGATCATGACGGCCGGCCCGTGGCACTCGGATAGCCAGCAGCATCCCGCCTGAAAGGCTGATTTCCGCCACATCGTCGGGGTTTAGCAGATTGATGTTGATTTTGCCGCGATTGTTGATGTTGTCCCAGAAATTTTTCTTCAGCCCGGCCGCATCCATCAATCCGCTGATCGTCCCGTCATTCTCGACTCCCAGCAAAATGACGCCTCCTCCGCTGTTGGCCATGGCGCTGTAAGTTTCCCATAGACTTTTAGGCAAACCGCCTTTTGCGGATTTGAACTCCAGGTCGTCAGTCTCCTCCCAATTGAGACGGGCAAGGATTTCAAGCAGATCGATGTGTTTGAGGGGTTTGGCGGAGCTCATCCACTTGCCTCCTGTGGTTCGGTTAGCAGGGGGGTGACACGCTTTTTTCCTGTGAGCAGATCTTGCATGAGGGCAGTTTTGAGGGCAAGCAGTTTATTTAGTTTTGCGGTTTGATTTACCAATTCATTATCGAACTGATTAAATATATCATTAATCTTTTTTTGTTCGGGAATGGTAGGAACCATAATGGGGACTGCAGCAAGTTTTTCTTGCGTCAAATGAGCAATACTTGTCTGACTAGTATAATCTGACAATAATCCATTATTAATACACCACTTCATAAACCTTGGAAACAGGTCTGGTAAAAATTGCTTGTCAATCGGCCTCAGTCTATGTACAGCCTTTTGGTAATAGCAGGATTCAACATCTCCACGCCATATTGCTGTTCGACCGACTTCCCCACCTTCGCAGACAAGGATATCACCTAAAACCAATTCAAACTTACTGCGTTCACGTTCACTAAAATCCATCTGCTGTAATCCGGATGTATCAACGTAATCCCATTGTACATTTTTATTCCCAAGATAGTAAAAGGGATAGCGCCCTTCAGTGGCTTTCTGACTCAGCATTTTGCCTAACTGAATTTCAAAAACATCCCCGATTCTCTTTATCGCCCACTCCACCGGAATCCTGCCGAGCGGCGAGTCTTTGAATTGGTGGGTTTGTTCGGAGCGGAGGTTACCGTGTTCGTCGATGCCGCGGGTGAGGAGGTCCTGCATCAGGCCGGTCTTGATGCGCTGCTGCTTGGCAATCAGCACCTCTGTCTGTTCAATGGCCAGGTCTACCGTCGAGAGAATCTCGGCGATTTTGGTTTGTTCGCGTTTGGGGGGCGTTGGGATTTCAACTGATTCGATCGTGGATATCGACAAGCCATAGCGTGTCGATCCGCTTGCATGAATTGCAAAATGGCGTGCCACACGAGCGGTGGAAAGCTGTTTTGCCAGATAGATCGAATCCAGCTTATCCTTATTCGGCCGTATCAGTGCCAGGTGATAACCACAAATCAAATCTCTGATTTGATCCGCTATGACAGCCGGTATCCCAATATCATCGGGCGTTTCCGAATCCTTGGTAATAATTACATCACCACTTTTTAGACTGAATCGTTCAATTTCCGCCGGAGTTGCTGAGGCTTCCATGAATTGAATTCTGTCCGTGACATATTCGTTTGCATAGACATCCATGTAATTGCATAGTTTTATTGGTTTCTCGCTCGCATAGAACTTCTTATCAACATTACTTACACGAATGTCAGACAATTCCCGCAGTTGTTTATTGTCCCAACCTTCCACAATCATCCCAACCACCCATTTTTCCCAAAAAATCCATCCGCCGCCTTCGCTAACAGCAAGAACCTGTTTCGGCCAGCCTCTTTATTATCCCAGAATTCGACCCTATTAAAACAGGCGTTGAGGATGACATTGTGTGCCCATGGCAATTGGGTAAAGATCTGTTGCCCAATCTGCTTTTCCCCAGAGCCTTGCGCCGATTGGAGCGAATCAGCCGATTGAAATTTTACGACAGGCTGCGGCCAAATTTCTTGGAGCGCAACGATTTCATCCAATTTGGCCACTGGTCGTGGCCAAATTGAGAATAGTCGCGGATATTCTTTGTAAAACTGAATCATCCGGCGTATGTTCCGCTCTGAGAATCCTTTGATTTCCGGCAGATCGTCGTGCAGGTCAGTGGACAGGCGAGGGATGACGGCTGCCCCCCAGCCTTCGGCATCCTGTTTTACGGCAACCATACGGCCAATGTCCCAATACATGCTGAGCATTTCGGCATTTGCAGACATCACTGCCCGGTTCTGTGCCTGCCGGACCCGGGTTTTTATGTCGGCCAGCAAATCCTCGTAGCGATTCATGGTCGTCTTGTCAGCAGGAATCTTTGTTTTCATGAAACTTCCTCCAAATACCCCAGCCCTTTCAATAATCCGTCCAGCGTCTTAAGGGTTTCACTTCGTTCTGTTTCCAGCTCCCGACTTGACACCGCGTATTTATCCCAGAGGTTTTCCACCAGGGCGATGAGCCGCCGTTTTTCGGCATTGAGGTAGCGATTGAGCTCGTTGGTCGCCAGATCGTAGAGTTTTTTCAGGATGAGGTCGCAGGCCTCATCCTCGGTGAGCGGTCCGCCGATGGCCGCAAGAATGGTGTCGGTCTTGGCCAGACGCGCTTTCAGGGCCGCCTGATCCTTGTTCAAGGCGGTGATCGTTTTCTTGTCCGCTTTGTTCCCGGGATCCAGTCCGGCCAGTTGAGCCTCCACCTGCCGGATCAGCTCCAGGTTTTCAGCTTTGAACTCTTCACCGCCCAGGCGTTTGAGCTGAAGCTTGAGGGTCAACTCGTCGGTTCGGGTTTTCAGGGCGGCCTTGTGATCTTTGATGCGTGTTTCGATGGCTTTGATTGCCCTATCCTGAGCCTGGAGATTTTTCAGCTCCTTGCGGGCGGAGTCGCCGGCGCTCCCCTTGAGATCGTCAATGAGCTCCTTGAGGGCATTTTTGATGACGGCGGCGGTGACTTTCTCGTCATCCTCGGGTTCGTAACCGGCAACCTCCTGGGCTGTTTCTACGGCTTCGGCCAGTTCGCTCTGGGCTTCGCTGATTTGGGCTTCGAGGGATTCGATGGCATCGGCTTCGGCCTGGAAGCAGGCGGCAATCAGGTAGTCGTCGGGAATCAGGCTGTGGTGCCAGCCGGTGGAGATGATGGTTTTTAAGTCATAGCGGATCTGCTGCCACCAGTTGACGAAGACGCCGGCGCTTTTGAATTCGTCCAGCACGCCCAAGGGGATGAGCTTCTCCTTGAGGGTCGTGAGCAGTTCGTGGCGGACTTCGGGCATCTTTTTGCCACCGTTGCGCGCCTGGCGCAGTTGGGCAAAATCGTCACGGGCAACGGCCCACCAGGCTTCCAGAGCATTTTGGTGGGCGATGAGGGTCTGTTTGAGTTCGGAAGAGGCTTCCAGGGCGGTTCTGATAGCGGGTTTGGCGCTTATTTCCGGAACAAAGGAGAGGTATCCTGGGCGCCGGGTCTGAAAGAGAGCGGCGGATTGAATACCGAACTTGTCGAAATCACCTTGTCTGGCCAGCACTTCGGCTTCGGGCACGCCGCCAATAAGATGGGCCTGCACATCCTCGGGGCGCAGCTTGTTCTGGGCCTTACCTTCGGCGTATTCCCGGTCGGCATTGATGAAGAGCACCTTATCGCGCAGGGTGTCCGGCTTGTTCTTGCTGGCCACGATCACGCAGGCGGGAATGCCGGTGCCGTAAAAAAGGCCGGGCGGCAGGCTGATGATGGCCTCGATGACATCGTCGCCAATGAAAATCTCGCGGATCAGCTTCTCCTTGCCGCCCCGAAAGAGCACGCCGTGGGGCATGATGGTGGCCATGTGCCCGTCGGCCTTGAGGCTGGCCAGCATGTGCTGAACGAACATGAGATCGGCCTTCTTGCCGGTCTCCGGGCACCATTCGCGAAAACGGTTGGGAAATTTCAGGGTGGCCCGGCTGTAGTTCTGGGAGAATGGCGGATTGGCCAGGACACGGTCGAATTTCCGGATTTGTCCGTTTTCAAGGATCTGGGGGTCCTCCAGGGTGTCTCCGTTTTCAATGGTGAAACGGGTGATGTTATGAAGGATCATGTTCATGTTGCAGATCGACCAGACCGTGCCGTTGGAGTCCTGCCCGTAAAGGGCCAGATCGTTGGGGTCCTGGCCCTGTTCTTCCACATATTGGTGGGACTGAATGAGAAAACCGCCGGAACCGGCGGTGGGGTCGTAGATCTCATTGCCTGCTTCGGGCTTGGTGAGCTGCACCAGCAGCCGCACAACCTCGGCAGGGGTGTAGAACTCGCCGCCTTTCTTGCCCGCGCTGTCGGCAAAGAACTTGATCAGATATTCATAGGCTGCGCCCAGCAGATCGGGAAACTCAAAATTGTCATTGACCAGCACGAATCGGGGCTGGTTGAAATGATCGAGAAGATCCTTCCATTTCTGGTCGGGAATCTTGGTCTTGCCTTTGACGGCGTTGAAATCGATGTTGTTTTTCAGCACCCCGGCCAGGGCGTCGTTTTCATCTTCCACGGCGGCAATGGCCTTATTGAGCATATTGCCGATGTCGTGCTTGAGGTGCTTGAGCGGGGGAACCTCATCGCCGTTTTCATCGATCCAGGGCTCGTGCCAGCGGGCACGGGGCGGGATAAAAAAAGTTTCGCCGTAGGACGTTTTATCTTCCAGAAGCTCTTTTAACAGGTCGGGGGCTTTAATGTGGGCAAAATCGATTTTTCGCAGATTTTCCCGCTTGCGATCGAATTCATCCGACAGGCGCTTGATGAAAAGCATCCCGAAAATGAATTCCTTGAACTCCGAGGCGTCCATCTTGCCGCGCAGAATATCGGCGGCTTTAAAAAGAAAAGATTCGAGCTGTGAGAGGGTGATTTTTTCCTTGTTCAATATGCTTTCCTTCAATCGGCTTTTTGAAGTTACCATCCGCTGATGGATAAAGCAAGGAAATGGCCGCTTAAGTCAAATCGGCGATCGATTGCCGGAACACGATCCTGTGCATTCCGGGCCAAAGAGATAGAAATACGGTCACCCAGGGTTGTTTATGGGCAATTTCGCTCTATCCGAGCCAAAGGTGCAAATTAGGGTCATGGGCCGCAGACAGAATCGATCAATTCTTTTTCTATAACGGTCTGCCGCGGCTGCCAAGCCGGGTCGAGCCGCTTCATGCCGGCAATAAAGTCCGGCGAGTTCAAAAGCAGATACCCTGCCGACTTGCGGAGCAGATCAACGGTTTTTTCCGGAAGAGAAAACGAGGTGGGAAGCCCCTGCAGGCACCGGCGCAGGCGGGGGTCGGGAACGGCGTCGAAGGTCAGCTCGCAGAACGTGAAATCGGTCGTGATCGGATTGCTGATCTGCGGGGCCGAGGGATCAACCTGGGCAAGGCGTTTATTGCATGAATCGACGGTGCGGGAGAGCTGCCGCATCTGTTCGAAATGGCCGTCGACCATCTCGATGCTGTCAAAAGAGACATCATCCATCGGTCCACCCAAAACCACATCCAGGACGGCACCGAGCCCGGGAGCTTCGCTCTTCTGGTCCCAGGTGCGCTCTTTTGTTGTCTTGGCATTGGCGGCGATTACCATCAGCCTCCCCAGCCTGTCCAGGTTTGCATATTGCAGGATGCTCCAGGGGCTGTCTGTGGTCGTTACCGCCTGAAACGGCCCCCGCAACCCCAGATTATCCGACAGGCCGCCGTCCAGCAGATGGGCGTAGCGCCGGTCTGGCTCGCGGTATGAATGTGCGGCCGTGGCGTCGGCAGCGCGGCGTTTCGGATTTTTCTCCGGGTCCAGGCCGAGCGATATCCAGGGCGGAAGTGGGCTGCATGTCTCATTGTAGATATCCAGGGTGAGGGGCGCAAAGGCGACCGGAAAATCGGAAGAAGCCGCCACCGCTCGGGAGACGGTGACTCCGGAGAGGTCCGAGCAGAGAAGATCGAACTGGTCCTGGGTGAATTCAAACCGGTGCGCAATGCTGATATCGGTGGCGTTCAGAACCAGGAACGGTACGCTTCCTTTCGGTTTTGAAAGCAGATCGGCGAAGGTTTTATTTTCAAAAACGGTGTTGTTGTAGTATTCATCCGCCATGTCGATCCGGCTGAAATCGGATGAGGCGAGCCGGAACCAGTTGTATGGATTCAGCAACCGCCAGAAGAGCCCTCCCTGGATGTCTCGATAGAGAAACTGCCGCGGGAAATCGCTGAAGAAACTATCGGGGAAAAGGGCGTAATAGGCCGAGGTGAAACTTCCGCCGGAGACCGATGAGATGATCTCCACGTCATCGAGGAGCCGCCGTTTCGAACCGTCCCCGGCAGTGTATCGAACCTGCCGGAGCTCCTCCATGAGTCCGAAGGAAAATGCTGCGGCGCGCGTGCCGCCGCCGGAAAACGCCAGAAGAACGAAGGGCTTATCGCTTATCGGCTTCGGGCGGACGACGCTATAGCGATAACCCGCATTGGGGGACAGGTTTGACAGCCTGGGGTTGTCGGGATAGTGGGCACAGCCGATACACACGACCGCCGCAAATGCATGAAAAAGCTTCCGTCTTTGGCTCAGTCTTGGCATTGAAAGGGCACCTCCATGGGTGAGATCGGATCGGTATTCTCGATAACGGTTGTAACCTGAGGCGGGAAACAGGGTTGTCCCGCAGGGCACAGAAGAGAGATGGCGTGCTGACCTTTGTTGCACATTTTGGTCACCAGTTTGCCAGAGCTGTCTTTATTGGGTCCTTGATTGTTGCCGTCGAGAATCACGTTACCGGTTGCGGGGCAAGGGCAAACAAAAAATTCCATGGCGGACCTCCTCTTTTTCAGGTTTTATTGTGATACAGGGTATCAGCCACTTTCATATTTCATCCCCGGTCTAGTGCAGGCGTGAAGTGAACCGCGTCCTGCACACGCTTCCAAAGATACCGGGCCCCTGCCAACGACAAGAATTTTGTAATCCTGCGGGCCGGCAGCAAGGTTTTGCCACGAGAAAGGGTGAAAAGAGTTTTATTTGATGTGTAATAACTGATTGCTGAACTGCAAATGAGTTGCTGCATATCCTTTGTTTGACGATAAATGCTGTAAGTTATTTCAGGTTCTCATGTCAAATATTTACAAGGAAAAACGGCGCACAATTAGCATCATTAATTAAATTAATCTGTTAACTGCCAGAACTCGATCCGGTGTCCTTCCGGATCGAATAGAAAGAAAAAACGGGCGCCCCAGGGATGTTTGCGGATTGGCGTGGGCGAAAGCCCGTTTTTCCGGACATCCGCCCACGCGCTTTCGATCCGTTCGACTTCCAAGGACAGGGTGATGCCTTTTCCCCGGGAAGTCTTGACGGAAGCCCGCTTTTCATTCGCGATGCTGAGCCGGGATATCCCGTTCAGGATAAATTCGACAAACCATTCCGTGGAAAAGCTGACGGGCAGCTTCAATTGGTCCCGGTAAAACCGCACGGTGTCTTCCCATTGACTGCAGTAGAGAATCGTATTGGTGGCTTTAATCATTATCGGTTCCGCTTGAAGTGTTGGTGGTGAAAGGGCTATGGCAATGCCTCGGGTTTTAAAATGAGAAAATACATCTCCCCCCGGTGCTGAAGGTATCCGGCCGCAAGTTCCGCGTAAGGGCCGCTGCCCCAGAAGATATCGGCCCGGCCGGGGCCGGTGATTGCGCCACCCGTATCCTGATTCAGGGCAAATCTGCCGAACGCTTCCCAGGCTTCGAGCCTTCCGGCGTCATTCATGCGGGGTTTTAGTGCATGAATGAACATCAGGGCTGCGGACGGAAATATTTTTTTATCAACCGCAATCGAGCGGCCCGGGGTCAGCGCGACATTCAGGTTTCCCAGGGGGCCGTCTGTTTCGGTTTTAAAAAAAACATAGCCGGGATTGGCGTTTAAAATCGTATCCTGCTCTTCGGGATGGGATTTCAAATAGGCGCGAATGGACTGCATGGAGATCTCCGATCTGGGTATTTTTCCCTGATCGATCATCACTTTTCCGATGCTCCGGTAGGGAAGCCCGTTTGTGGTATGGTAGTGGACGTTCAGGGTGTTGCCATCCTCCAGCAGGATTTTCCCGGACCCTTGAACTTGCAGGAAAAACAGATCCACCGGATCACCCACCCAGGCAAGTGCCCGGCCTTTGAAAATACTTCGGGTTTCGATGGTTTTTCGATCGTAATAGGGAACAAGCGTCTGACCCGTAAATCGGCCGATAATGGTTTCTCCGGCATATTTGGGTGAAAATGCCGACAGGTCAACCGTCACAAGGTCGTCGGGCCGGCAATAGAGGGGATATCCGTAGTCGGGCGTTTCCGTGAGGCTCCCCTTCAGTACCGGCTCGTAATAGCCGGTAAAGAGCACTTTTTCCAAAAGCCCTGCAGCCCGGTAAATCAGGAAATCTTTCCGTATCATTTCGGACACGCGCTCCGCGGAGGGCGCATCTTGAATGAATGCCTGAAACACCTCAAGAGAGCGGATCAGATGGGCGGCGCTATAGGAATCCGCTCCAAAGGAAAAGGCGCGGTCCGGGGGAAGTTTTCTCAAATAGGACAGACTCATTTGAATGCCATGGTTCAACCCCTCATAATTCAAATCATCGGACAGGGCCGGATATGCCGATAGCGACAATTTGACAAGGGCCGGCGGGGCTTCAACAACGGTCGGCGCCTTGACGGGCGCACAGCCGAGAAAGAGAATGACAAGGCCCGCAGCCAAGCGTAACACAATTCTCTGTTTCATGGAGTCCCTCGTATAAAAAGTGTGGACATGCCCCGTGGCGACCCATGGGTGATCGCGTTCATGGTCCGGATACATACTGATTTTACCGGGTGCCTCAATTCTTTATTCCGCATCTTCCAGGGTAACCGGAACCGGTCTTTTTTCAATCATGGCCACATTGGCCGGATCTGCACCGGCTTTACCCGAAACGCCAATATCCGTAAATCTTCTGCAAGCCGGCAATACCCGCTTTTCATAGGAGCCGACCAGTTGATTATAGGTGGCCACGCAGCGGTCGATGTCCTTTCCCAGATGCTGAAAATGGCCGGCCATGATACAAAACCGATCGTAGAGATCACACCCCATGCGGTGAATTTCGCGGGCATTGGCCTCGCCGGCTTCCTGCCGCCATCCGAATGCAATGGTCTTTAACAGCGAGATCAAGGTGGTGGGGGTTGCCAGAATCACCCCCTTTGCGGCCCCGTATTCAATGAGATCCGGAGCATGGGAAAGGGCGGCGCTGAAAAAATTTTCTCCGGGAATAAAGAGAATCACAAATTCCGGAGATGGCTGAAACTGCGCCCAATAAGATTTTGCCGCAAGTTTCAGGATATGGGACTGAACCTGCCGGCCGTGGGTTTCAAGAAATTGCCGTCGATCCGCTTCCGTTTCCGCTTCCAGGGATTCCAGGTAGGCGGAAAGGGATACCTTGGCATCTATCACGACCCGACGCCGGCCGGGAAGCGTGACGATCATGTCCGGCCGCAAGAGACCGTTCTCAGCGGCCACGGAATTCTGCTCGACAAAATCGCAGTGATCCGACATGCCGGAAATTTCGGCCACCCGCCGTAACGTCATTTCTCCCCACCTGCCGCGCACATGGGGAACCCGGAGCGCCTTGGCCAGATTGCCGGTTTCCTGGTGAAGAACGGCCTGGGTATCGATCAGGGAACGGATCTGTTCGGAAAGTCCGCCATAGGCGTTTTGCCGGGATCTTTCCATTTTCTGAATTTGGTGATCATACCGATCCAGAGTGTCTTTTAGGGGCTGGACGATCAGGGTCGCGATTTCCGAGCGATCTTCAACCAGAGACTTGTAATAGCCGAATTTCAGCCTGGCCCTGGATAAAACCCAGCCGGCCAGGAAACCGGCGAGTAGTCCTGCAGCGCCCCCGCCGGAAAAAATGAGGAGCATTTGGGTATTCATGAGGATCGGGTGAAGGTGCCGCTTTTCCCGCCGGACTTTTCCAGAAGGCAGATATCGGATATCGTCATTTGCCGGTCGGCTGCCTTGCACATGTCATAGATGGTGAGGGCCGCAACGGATACGGCCGTCAGAGCCTCCATTTCAACACCCGTCTGATCGATGATCCGAACGGATGCTTCAATCCGGATGGTGCTTTTTTCAGGGTCCGGGAAAAAGTCGATCCGGGCATGCTTGATGTTGAGGGGATGACACATGGGAATCAGATCCGATGTCCGCTTGGCCCCCATGATGCCGGCAATGCGGGCGGTCTCCAGAACATTGCCTTTTTTCGCCGTTTGATTCTGAATCATGGCAAAGGTGTCGGGCTTCATGGCGATGATTCCCTGCGCCACGGCAATTCTTAAGCTCGGCGGCTTGTCCGATACATCCACCATCCGCACCCGGCCTTGTGAATCAATATGGGTAAAAGAAGACATCGGTTATTCTCCTGAATGGCATTAAAAAAGAGGCTTTTAATTGATCCGCAATTCGATGGCATTTCAAATCCGGATGCAGAGACAAGATTTT
>JBBIPX010000021.1:0-35624 GCA_037442625.1 Desulfobacteraceae bacterium | reverse complement strand
TGGAGGAAGTGTGAACCATGATCAGTAAGGAACTCAGTGAAACCCTCGGGTTTGCTGTCCGGGAAGCCAAGAGACGCCGCCACGAATATGTATCGGTGGAGCATATCCTGTTTGCGGTTTTGCATGACAGCAGCGGCATTGAAATCATTGAAAACTGCGGTGGGGACATCCAGGGCCTGATGGGCTCCCTGGAGAAATTTTTCGAGGAACGGATGGAAAAGATGGCGGAAGGCAGGGAATATGTGCTGCAGCAGACCCTTGCCTTTCAGCGGGTCATTCAGCGCGCCGTCAACCATGTGCGCTCCGCCGAAAAACAGGAAGTGGCCGTCAGCGACATTCTGGCCTCGATTTTTCTGGAAAAGGATTCTTTCGCCGCTTTTTTCCTCAATGAACAGGGAATCAGCCGTCTGGACATTCTCAGCTATATTTCGCACGATGCAGGCCCGTCTCCGTTAATCCAGGCCCCTGGATCCGTTGCCGATCCCGAGAAGCCGGAAAAATCCAAAAAATCGGATCCCGTAGAGCTCTTCACCCTGAACCTGACTCGCGCAGCGGCCGATGGCAAGATCGATCCATTGATCGGACGGGAAACCGAAATTGAAAGAACCATTCAAATCCTCTGCCGCCGGCGAAAAAACAACCCCATCTATGTGGGGGATCCGGGCGTCGGAAAAACCGCCATGGCCGAGGGGCTGGCGCTGAAAATTTTTGAAGGGAAAGTCCCCGAACCCATCAAGGGGCTGAAGCTGTTTTCCCTGGACATGGGATCGCTTCTGGCCGGGACGCGGTTCCGGGGGGATTTTGAACAGCGGCTCAAAGGGGTGATCGATGCCCTCGGCAAACAGAAAGACGCCGTTCTCTTTATTGACGAGATACATACGGTCGTGGGCGCGGGAGCCACCAGCGGCGGGTCCATGGATGCCTCCAACATCCTCAAGCCAGCCCTTGCCAGCGGGGAATTCCGCTGCATCGGCTCGACCACATACGAAGAATACAAGAATCATTTCCAGAAAGACCGGGCATTGTCCCGCCGGTTTGAAAAAATCGACATTCTCGAGCCGACGGTTCCGGAAACCATCGACATCTTAAAAGGCCTGAGGTCCCGTTACGAAGAACACCATAAAATCGTGTATACCGATGCCGCGCTGAAGGCTGCGGCCAAATTGTCCGCCAAACACATCAATGACCGGTTCCTTCCGGACAAGGCCATCGATGTCATGGACGAGGCAGGCGCATGGGTCAGACTGTCCGGACAACCCAACCGGAAAAAAATACAGCCGGCGGACATTGAAAAAATCGTTGCCAAAATCGCCAGAATCCCGGAGATCCGGGTGACCACTTCCGACCGCAACCGGCTTGAAACCCTCGAAGACCGGCTCAAGCAGGTCGTGTTCGGCCAGGATGACGCCATTGGCGCGATGGTGACCGCCATCAAACGGTCCCGTGCCGGACTGGGCGCTCCGGATCGGCCGGTGGGCTCTTTCCTTTTTACAGGACCAACGGGCGTCGGGAAAACCGAGGTGGCCAGACAGGTGGCGGCGGCCCTCGGCATATCGTTTTCGCGCTACGACATGAGCGAATACATGGAAAAGCATACTGTCGCCAGGCTCATCGGAGCGCCTCCCGGCTATATCGGATTCGACCAGGGCGGGCTTTTGACCGATGACATCCGAAAACACCCGCACTGCGTGCTGCTTCTGGATGAAATCGAGAAAGCGCATCCGGATATCTTCAATATCCTGCTCCAGGTTCTGGATTACGCCACCCTGACGGACAACAACGGGAAAAAAGCGGATTTCAGAAACACGATCGTCATCATGACATCCAATGCCGGAAGCCGGGAGATGAGCACCCAGACCATCGGATTCGGGGATGCCAGGTCCGATACCCGGAACAAGGGGATGAAGGCGGTTGAAAAAAGTTTCAGCCCGGAGTTCCGGAACCGGCTGGATGCCATTATCTCCTTTCAATCGCTCAGTATAAAGATCATGGGAAAAATAGTGGACAAGTTCATGGCTGAAATCAATGCCCAGCTTTCACCCAGAAAAATATTCATCCAGCTTTTGCCCGAAGCCAGAATCTGGCTGGCCGAAAAAGGATATGACCCCCAGTACGGCGCAAGGCCCTTGTCGCGCCTGATTCAGAATCATATCAAGGACGAGCTCTCCGACCGTATTCTTTTCGGCGATCTTGAAAAAGGCGGCACCGTGCGGATCGAGCTGGACGGCGACAAACTGAAATTTGATATCCGCTGAATGACGCATGCCGGTATTTCGCCTGTCAGATCAAATCGTTTTCCCGGAACCGGAACTGTCCCGGGAAGACGGGCTTCTGGCAGTGGGGGGGGATCTTAGCCCGGAGCGCCTCATTCTGGCCTACCGGATGGGGATCTTTCCCTGGTATGCCAGCGGTGAACCCATTCTCTGGTGGTCTCCGGACCCCAGGCTCGTGCTGTATCCCGATGCGCTTCACATTTCCAGAAGCCTGATAAAAACCCTGAAACAAGGCCGTTTTACCGTCACCCTGGACCAGAATTTCGGCCGGGTGATCGCCGCATGCGCCGGTGCTTGCCGGGACAAACAGCAGGGAACCTGGATCACCAAGGATATGATGGATGCCTATTGCCGCCTTCATGAGGCCGGCTTTGCCCATTCGGTGGAGGTCTGGAACCGTAAAGAGCTGGCCGGAGGCCTGTACGGCGTCTCGCTTGGAAACTGTTTTTTCGGCGAATCCATGTTTGCCAGCCAAGCCGACGCATCCAAAGTCGGGCTGGTGACCCTGGTGCATCTGCTTCAAAAATGGTCTTTCCGACTCATCGACTGCCAGGTGACCACGGACCATCTGGTCCGGCTGGGCGCAAGGGAAATCCCCAGAAAGCAGTTTCTGGCCGAATTGAAGCAGGCATTGAAAGCTCCGACGCAAAAAGGCAACTGGGGGAAAGCCCCGTGAGGACGTCAAAAACGATTTTCAGACCTTGATCACATCGTTTCGGCAAGGCATTTTCCCGTGTCCGGCCGCCTTCAGGCAATCACAGGCAGAATCGTAGGGGCGGATCATCATTTGCCCCTACTGTATCATTGTTAGCCTTTCTTACAAAAAAGGGGGAATTTTTTATGGAGACCGGTTGTATCTTCTGCAACATCGCCCAGGAGAAAACGTCCACGGAACTGCTGTACAAGAACCAGAGCCTGGTGGTCTTCAAAGACATCAAGCCCCATGCACCGGTGCATCTGCTGATTGTCCCCAAACAGCACATCCGCAGCATCAATGACCTGACGGCAGCCGATCTGCCGCTGGTATCCGAGCTGATCACGGCCGCCAAAAACATGGCCATCGAGGTCGGAGTCAAGGAATCGGGCTACAAACTTTTGTTCAATGTCGAGCGCGGCGGCGGCCAAATGGTCTTTCACCTGCACCTGCATTTGATCGGCGGATGGATTCGATAGGGGATACGACATGAAAACTGTGGTGATCATCCCTTCCCGGTATGGATCGACCCGCTTTGAGGGCAAGCCCCTGGCCTTGATATCCGGAAAACCAATGATTCAATGTGTTTACGAACGTGCAGCCCGCGCTGAAATGGTGGATGCTGTCGTGGTGGCGACCGACGACGGGCGGATTTTTTCCGCCGTGACCGGCTTTGGCGGAAAGGCGATCATGACTGCGGCTGAAAACCGTTCGGGCACGGATCGGGTTGCGGAAGCCGCCGAAAAGCTGAATCTGTCAGCCGATGATATCGTTGTCAACATTCAGGGGGATCAGCCCCGCATCCATCCGTCCTGCATCCGGGAAGTTGCGGCTCCGCTCATTGGAAATCCGGATTTTCAGATGAGCACGCTCGCCTTCAGAATCATCAATCCCGATGAAATCACAAATTCCAAGGATGTAAAGGTAACTTTTGATTTTACGGGAAACGCCCTGTATTTTTCGCGCGCCGCTATTCCATTCGGCAGGGATGCCGACGCGGTTTTCGACACCTACAAACATCTGGGCATTTACGCCTATACCCGGCGCTTTCTGGACATGTTCCGGGATCTTCCGGACGGCAGGCTGGAGAATATCGAAAAACTCGAACAGCTCCGCGCAATGGAATACGGGCACCGGATCCGCGTGGTGGTCACGGACCATGATTCGCCGGAGGTGGACATTCCGGAGGACATCCAAAGGATACAGAACCTGCCTCAAGTCCTTTGACGGTTTTGGGCATTAATCCGGGATGCTTTCTTCGTTGATGGTTCCGGGCTCCAGTTTGATTGCGCCCTTGCCGCCGGGGGGGGTCGAAGGCGGCCCTGTCAGTGGTCTTCTTGACGGCAGGGGGGATTTTCCCATCGGGGATTTGCTTTTTTCCAGTTCCTTGATGCCGGCGCTCAGAGCATCCACTTTGCTTTCAAGGTTTCGAATCACCTGATTGGTCTGATCCTGAAGATGTTTTTCCTGATTTTTAAGCGCTGTGTCCGTGAGTTTTCTGTCCGCTTTTTCAGCCGATAGCAGGCCGATATCCGCCTGACATTCAGCAATCCGGGTTGTCACATTGTTCACGGTGTCGAAGGACTTGGCAAGTTCGTCGGAAACTTTTTTGTCCATGGCTTTGATGTCGGCATGCATTTTATCGAGCCCCGCCTTCAGGTCTTTCTGAACTCCGGCCAGTTTGTTGTCCATCCCGGAGATATCCCCGGCGACATCTTTTTTGTCCGCCTTTGCAGTTTGCATTTCAGCAAGGGATGTTTCGGTTTTGGCGATGCTGCCTTGAACCGTTGCTTCCACTTTCTTGATACTGTCATGGACCGTTGCCTCAATTTTCTTGATGCTGGCGTGAACCGCGGCTTCCATTTTTTGCTGGTCGGCGAGCTTGCCAGCCAATGTTTCTTCCAGCTTGGCCTGCTTAATCGACAGATTGGAAATTGTCGATTCCAGGTTCTGAGCCAGGCTGGTCAGCTCCTTTGCCCCCATTTCCTTTGTCTGACTGACCATTTGCTGGATATTCCAGTATCCGAAAAATATCATGATCCCGATCAGTATCGGGATGAGTATGGTAATGATCGTAACCCGCTGGTTCAGTTTCTCGAATCGCTGATACTCGATCTGCTCCGTCAGCACTGAATTCGCAAGGGGCGGCTCCCCAAGCGGATCTTCATCCGCGGACCGGATTTTAAATTTTGAAGAATTTCGAAACGTCATGGATTCTTTATTCCCACTCGATCGTACCCGGCGGTTTCGAGCTGATGTCATAAACCACCCGGTTGACCCCTTTTACCTGATTGATGATCCTATTGGATATGGTTCCCAGAAGCTGATGGGGGAGCTTTGCCCAGTCCGCTGTCATGGCGTCCTGGCTGGTCACGGCCCGAATCGCCAAGATGTTTTCGTATGTGCGCTTATCTCCCATGACCCCGACGCTTTTGATCGGCAGCAACACGGCAAACGACTGCCACAGTTTTCTATAATAGCCAGCCTTCTTGATTTCTTCAAGCAATAGATCATCGGCTTCCCGCAAAATGGAAAGCCGTTTGGGCGTGATTTCACCGATAACCCGGATTGCAAGCCCGGGACCCGGAAAGGGCTGGCGCCAGATCATCTCTTCGGGCAAACCGATTTCAGCGCCCAGCGCGCGGGCTTCGTCCTTGAACAGATATCGCAGCGGCTCAACCAGTTTCAATTTCATGTTTTTGGGCAGGCCCCCGACATTATGGTGGGACTTGATCACGGATGAGGGGCCGCCAAAGGCCGACTGGGACTCGATCACATCGGGATACAGGGTTCCCTGCGCCAGAAATTCGGCCCCCTTGATCTTGGCAGCTTCCGTCTCAAAGACATCCATGAAGATTTTTCCGATGATTTTCCGTTTTTTTTCAGGATCGGTAATGCCGGCAAGCGGGGTCAAGAATCTGCTTTTTGCGTTGATGAAGCGGATATTGATATCCAGGTTCTGTTTCAAAACGACTTTAAGTTTTTCCCCTTCATTTTTCCGGAGCAGCCCGTTGTCCACGAAAATACAGGTCAGATTTTTTCCAATGGCCTTGTGAATCAACAAGGCGGTGACGGATGAGTCCACCCCCCCGCTGAGGCCCAGGATGACTTTCTTGTCCCTAACCGTCTCCCGGATCTGCGAAACGGCCTCCTTGGCAAAGGATTTCATGGACCAGTTTTTCTTGCAACCGCATACTTTGAATAAAAAATTGGCGAGCATGGTTTTTCCCATCGGGGTGTGCTCGACTTCGGGATGGAACTGAAGTCCGTAAAGGCGCTTTTCCGGGTGAACCATTGCCGCAACGGGCGTGTTGGCGGTGGCGGCCGTGATTTCAAATCCATCCGGAAGGCTGACGATGGAATCCCCGTGGCTCATCCAGCACCGGGTTCGGGCCTGCACATCAATAAAAAGCCCGTCCGGCGCTTTGATACTGAGTTCCGCAAATCCGTACTCCCGCTTTTCGGCATAGGCCACTTTCCCGCCCAGGGCGTGCACCATGAACTGCATGCCATAACAGATCCCCAGAACCGGAATCCCCATGGCGAGAATTGCTGCGTCCACGGCAGGGCTTCCTTTTTCGTAAATGCTGGATGGTCCGCCGGACAGAATAATGCCTTCGGGGTTCAGGGATCGGATGAGATCCATATCCATCGTCGGTGGTTCAACGCGGCAGTAAACATGGCATTCCCGGACCCGCCGGGCAATGAGCTGATTGTACTGAGAGCCAAAATCAATGATGAGTATCATGGGATTTCCTTATGCGGCATGATTGGATTAAGAATTTGCGAATCATTTCCGAATATGTTAGACATGGGTCAAAAAGTCAATGGTATTTTGCCGCGTCAGCCGCCTTCAGCTTGGACAGCCATTTATTTCAAAATTGCCGTTTCGCTTTTTCAGGACTGTTTGCCGATGATCATCCAGGTGTATGAAGTTCAGACAGAAAATGAAGCAGAGCAGTTGATATCGATGGGCGTCGATCATATCGGCAGCGTCATCCTCGATGCGGAGAACTGGCAAAATCCCGTCTTAAAGGAGACAATCCGGAAAGCCGCCGAACTGGGTGCCCGCAGCAGCCTGATTCCGCTGTTCTGCGATCTGGATGTCATCCGCCGGGTGATCGAATTTTATCAGCCGGATATTATTCATTTCTGCGAAATGCTTCCGGACATTACCCGCCAGCCTGCCGACCTTGAAAGAATGCTCCGCAGGCAGCGGTGCATCAAGGAAGAATTCCCGCAGACCGATGTGATGCGAACCCTTGCCATTCCGAAGGCGCCTCATGGGGATGGATATCCGGTGCTGGCGTATGCCGTGCTTTTTGAGCCTGTCAGCGATTATTTTCTGACCGATACCCTGATGGTGACCGAAGGTCCTCCAGGGCTTGGCCGGACATCCGCGCCGCAGCCGGTCAGCGGGTTTGTCGGCATCACCGGCGTGACATGCGACTGGCGCCTTGCAACGGAACTGGTCGCCGCCACCCGCATTCCGGTCATACTGGCGGGCGGCATCACACCGGATAACGTGGCAGAAGGGATCCGGCAGGTTCGCCCCGCCGGCGTGGACAGTTGCACCGGCACCAATGCCTGCGATCATCAGGGCCGGCCGATCCGCTTTCAGAAGGACATGAACAAGGTCGAACGCCTTGTTGCTGCAGCCAGACAGGCTGCAATTATTTAACCAGGAGGATTTTTTACCATGCTTGAAAGTGCCGACCTGAGAAAAGGTCTTAAAATTGAGATGGACGGTGCCCCCTATGTCGTGACGCAGTTTGAATTCGTCAAGCCGGGAAAGGGACAGGCCCTGTACAAATGCAAGCTTAAAAACATGCTGACCGGCGCACAGTTTGAACGGACTTACCGCTCCGGGGAAAAATTCAACGAAGCGCAGATGGAAGAAATTGAAATGGAATACCTGTATGCCGAAGGCGACCGTTACTGCTTCATGAACACCAAAAATTACGAGCAGGAGTATCTGACCGCCGAGCAGGTGGGCGAAGGCGTTCAACTGCTGAAGGAAAACACCCTGTGCAATGTCCTTTTTTTCCAGGAAAGAGCAATCGGCGTAACTTTGCCGATTTTTGTGGAACTGAAGATCGTCAAGGCGGATCCCTGGGCAAAAGGGGATACGGCTGCCGGTGACAGCAAGCCGGCCACGCTTGAAACCGGATATGTGCTGCAGATACCGCCGTTTGTCGAGGAAGGCGAAATCATCCGGATCGATACGCGAAACGGTCAATATGTGGAGCGGGTCAAATAGTCCTTTTTTTTCGATAGATTTTCTCCAGGGGAACAACATCCTCGAAGTCTTTCGAACAAGTCGAATACCGAAGGCTTTCTCTGGCTCCCAGGCAGAGAAAGCCGGCATCGCAAAGGCTGTCCCGAAACAGATGAAAAATCCTGTTCTGAAGATCCCGGTTAAAATAAATCATCACATTCCGGCAGAAAATCAAATCCATTTCCCCCAACGATCCGTCTGAAACCAAATTGTGATGCACAAACCGGATGTTTTTTTTCAGAAATCCACCAACGGCGGCGTAGGGATGACTTTCGGTAAAATAATCCTTAAACGAAGATTTTCCGCCGGCAAGATGATAGTTCGGGGTGTATGCCTTCATTTTCGCGGCGGCGTACATTCCTTCTCTTGCGACAGTCAGGATTTTTTCATTAAAATCCGTTGCGCAGACCTGCGTCTTCCGGTCCAGCCCTTCTTCAAAAAAGACAATGGCCGTTGAATAGACCTCTTCTCCCGATGCACAACCGGCATGCCAGACCCTTATTTTCGGCAAATCCCTGAGGCCTGGAATCACCTGGTCCCGAAGCTGCTTATAGAACCGGGGGTCCCTGAACATTTCCGTGACATTGATGGACAAATCCAGAAGCAGGCTTTCAAAGCAGGCCGGATCGCACAGAATTTTTTTTTGTAATTCCGGAATGCTCCGGCACCCTGAAAAAGCCAGGTTCCGCAATATCCGCCGCTTGAGAGAGGCCGCCGCATATCTGCGAAAATCATACCCATATTTTAAATAAACCGATTCCAGCAAGTGCCGGATATCCAGGTCCTGACCTTCGTGACCGTTGTTCATTTTAACCCGATTGAAATCAATAGCATTGCAAGCTGTTTCCGCCTTGAAAATCCCCTGAAGCCTTCTTGACTACCGATGCCGGCCCGGATGCCGCATCCACCTGCATTATGTATATAACGCATTGATATTACATGCAAGTAAATACAAAAAAGGGAAATTCTCAAAACCGGAATATTTTTGTTGCACTTATACGCTTTTTCGTTATAGTGCACCCCGGATTGCAATTAAATATCTCTGGGAATCTCAGCATGATAAATCCGGATTCATCCGGCACAAACTGTTTTATGCCGCTCCCTATCTTCTCCGATACCGCCGGCCGGATCAATGCTTTCGCCGCTCCCTGCGCGGCGCGGCCGGCAACGTTCCGACGCGTTTTCCGCTGCGCCCGTTTTTCAGGCAGCCGCGGTGCTGATACCCATCCGGGGCTTTCACATTTGCTGTCAATCCGTTAAATCCAACTGGCATTTTAAGGAACCCGCCCGATGAGAATTGCTGTTTTATATGGCAACCTGTCTGAAAATACTTCAAAAGATGAGCAGGACGGACTGATACAGGTTGAATCGGTTTCCAGGGCGCTGTCGGAGCTGAACCATGATCCGGTTCCGGTCAGTTTTTCCCTGGATGTCAAGGAAGCCCTGAATAAAATCCGCAAAATCAGACCGGCGCTGGTATTTAATCTCGTGGAATCCATAAATGGTCAGGGACGGCTGATTCACCTGGCCCCGTCCATACTGGATGCCTTGAATATGGCCTACACCGGCGCCGGCACCGATGCCATTTATACCACATCCAACAAGCTCCTGGCCAAACAGATGCTGAGAAGCGCGCGGATTCCGACGCCTTTTTTCGTGACCCCGGGAAAAACCGGGCAACGCAGATCGCCGCTGTTTAGTCCCGGCATCATCAAATCCGTATGGGAGCATGGTTCAGTCGGGATCGAACACGATTCCGTGGTGTTCCCCAAGACCCACGATCAGCTTCTTCTGGAGATGGAACGCCGCAAGGATATGCTGGGCGGGGCGTGCTTTGCGGAAGCATTCATTGAAGGCCGGGAATTCAACCTGTCGCTTCTGGCCAAAAACGGCAACGGCAATCCCCAGGTGCTGCCGCCGGCTGAAATCCGGTTTGAAAACTACCCCGAGCACCGGCATAAGATTGTGGATTACAAGGCAAAATGGGAATCGGAGTCCTTTGAATATCAGAATACCGTTCGCGTGTTTGACTTTCCGGAAAAGGAAAAACCGCTGCTGAACAGAATCGACAAAATCGCCAGGGAATGCTGGAAGCTCTTTAATTTAAGAGGCTATGCCCGGGTGGATTTCCGGGTGGACGCCGGCGGCAATCCCTGGGTTCTGGAAGTCAACACCAATCCGTGCATCGCGCCGGACAGCGGTTTTGTGGCTGCTGCCGGCAAAGCGGATTTGACCTTCAGGCAAATCATTGAAAGAATCCTTCACGAACCGATGGTACAGATCGCCGGCCGGGCCCAAGAGAAATCCGGCGAACCGTCATGGAAAATCGCCGTAAATGCCTAAGCAGCTTCAGAATGTTACATTTAGGGACACCGTTCGCAGCTCGGACCCTGAAGCCATTTTTCATCTGACCGAATCCTGCGGCCTTTTTTATCCCGAAGAAACGGCTGTTGCACGGGAGCTTGCCGAAGAAAGACTGTCCAGGGGAACCGTCAGCGGGTACGAATTTTTGTTTGCGGAAACAGACGCCATCGTTATCGGATATACCTGCTTCGGCCCTATTCCGCTGACCCTGGGACGGTTCGACCTTTACTGGATTGCCGTTCAAAAAAACCATCAGGCATCGGGTATCGGCAGGCGTCTTCTTGCGCTGACGGAATTGCGGATTCAGGAAATGAAAGGCCGGCGGGTTTACGTGGAAACCTCCTCCCGAAACCCGTATGCTCCGACCCACGGATTTTATCAATCCAGCGGTTATATCCGGGAAGCGATCCTGAAGGATTTTTATGCGCCCGGTGATGACAAGGTGATCTATATGAAAGCGTTCATATGCCGATAAAAGACATTCAGTTCCGGCTTCAGACCGTTGACCCCTGCGGGGCCAGGCGGGCCGAATTTACGACCGGTCATGGAACGATTCAGACCCCGGCGTTCATGCCGGTGGGCACGGCCGGCTTTGTGCGCTCCACCATGCCCAAAGATGTCGCCGAAACAGGCGCCCAGGTGATTCTGGCCAACACTTACCATTTATCGCTCAGCGAGCGCCTGGCAACGGTTCAGCGCATGGGCGGACTGCACCGGTTCATGGGATGGGATCAGACCATTCTGACCGACTCCGGCGGATTCCAGGTGTTTTCCCTGCCACAGAAGGAGATCAGCGAAGAAGGCGTCAGCTTTGCCTACGAGGAAAACGGGGAGCGGCTTTTCCTGGGCCCGGAAAAGTCCATGGAAATCCAGCGGACTCTGGGAGCCGATATTGTCATGGCCTTTGATGAATGTGTGGAATATCCGGCACCCGAAGCCTATGTGCTGGAATCCTTGAAGCGCACCACACGATGGGCCGCCCGGTGCCGGCAGGTTCCCCTTCAGCCCCACCAGTTTCTGTTCGGCATCATCCAGGGCGGGGTGTATCCGCATCTTCGGGAGCAGAGCGCCCGGGAAATCACCGGCATCCCCTTTGACGGATTTGCCATCGGCGGGGTCAGCGTCGGAGAAGGATTCGATCTGATGCAGACGGTGGTAAGGCACGCTGCCCCGCTTCTGCCAGAGCATCTTCCCCGGTACCTGATGGGCGTCGGCCTTCCGGAAGACCTTCTGGGTGCGGTATCGCTCGGGATGGACATGTTCGACTGCGTGATTCCCACCCGGTATGCCAGACAGGGAACGTTTTTTACCCGCACGGGGAAAATCCGGATCATGGACAAGACCTACCGCAAGGATAAATACCCGGTCGACACCCACTGCGCATGTTATACCTGCAGGACCTATTCCCGCTCGGTGCTCCGGTATCTGTTTTTTTCTAGGGATCCCCTGGCCGAAACCCTGGCCACCATCCACAACCTGACCCTGTATCAGGACCTGATGAAGGACATGCGGCAGGCGATTGCGGACCACCGCTTTGAAGCTTTCCGCAAGGAGTGGCTGGCGAGGTACCATAAAACGGATGGATGACGGATGGACTGGGGCGGACACCAGACAACGGCGCGCCCCGGCTAAACTCCGGAATCAGATTTCCACTGGACGCTCTCTATTGCCCGCACCGAAAGTTTCGGCGATTTTCCGGGCAACCCGCTGACCGTCCAAGGCAGCGGACACGATCCCGCCGGCATATCCCGCCCCTTCCGAGCAAGGGTACAAGTGCGCAACCTTGGGGTGCATCAGGGTGGTTTCATCCCGCGGAATCCTTACCGGAGAGCTGGTTCGGGATTCAATGGCAACCACCAGCGCTTCCCCGGTGTAATATCCTTTCATTTTTTTGTCAAATGCCTTAAAAGCCGCCTGCAACCGCCGGCGAATGCCTTCCGGAAACAGCGCATGCACCGGCGCGGAAACAATGCCGGGTTTGTAAGAGGATTCGGGCAAGGCAGCGGACAGCCTGCCCGCTACGAAATCCGTCATGCGCTGGGCCGGAGCCAGCAGCCCCCCGCCACCTGCCTGAAAAGCCCGCTGCTCCAGTGTTTTTTGAAAATCCATAGCAGCCAGCGGTCCTTTTTTCAAGGCCCCGACAATATCCTCAAGACGGATTTCCACCACAACACCGGAATTGGCAAACGGGGCATCCCGGCCCGCCAGGCTCATCCCGTTGATGACCAGCTCTCCGGGCCCCGTGGCCGCCGGCACGATAAAGCCGCCCGGGCACATGCAGAACGAAAACACGCCCCTGCCATCGATTTGTTCGACCAGCCGGTAACTGGCTGCGGGCAATTTGGGATGTCTCGGACTGTGATGATATTGAATCCGGTCAATCAGGGACTGGGGGTGCTCCACCCGAACCCCGAGGGCAAAGGGCTTGGGTTCAATCAGAATGTTTTTCCGTTCGAGCATCTCAAAGATATCCCGAGCCGAATGACCGGTTGCCAGGATCACGGCGTCTGCCGGTATTTTTCCGTTTCCTTCCACCCATACGCCCGTTACCCTGCCCCCTTCCATCATCAGGTCCGTTACCCACGATTCAAAGTGGATTTCACCGCCGCGGGAAAGGATGGTTTCCCGGATGGATTTGACCACGCGCGGCAGCCGGTTGGACCCGATATGGGGATGGGCATCCACCAGTATGTCCTCCGGGGCGCCATGCGCTACCAGAATGGCCAGTGTTTTACCGATGTCCCCGCGCTTTTGCGAGCGGGTGTAGAGTTTGCCGTCCGAGTAGGCGCCGGCGCCGCCTTCACCAAAGCAGTAATTGGAATGTGGGTTCACGATGCCCTTGCCGTGAAGCTGCTGAATGTCCTTTCGCCGGGATGTGACATCCTTTCCCCTTTCCAGCAGGACCGGTCGAATGCCTTGATCCAGTAGCTCCAGCGCTGCGAAATACCCCGCGGGCCCGGCTCCGACGATCACCACCCGATGATACGAGGACAGGGGTTTGTAATTTACAGGAAACAGTTCTTTTTTCTGTAACGTTTGCGGAGAAAAGACCTCAATATCCAGTAAAAACCGGGGGCGTTTTTTTCTGGCGTCAATGGATTTGCGGCGGATCACATATTCAGGCATTGCATCTTCCGGCAGGTTGAGCTGATATCGAATGAGATCTAGAATTGCCTTGGAAGAATCGATATGATCCGGGTCGACATAAAGGGAGAGATTGGCGTTCATAAGGTCTTTCCAGAGGGAGATTCGGGAACCATTGGAAGCCCGGATCGCTTGTTTTCATGCTTCATTGAAATATAAAAGAGGATATTGTGGATACGTGCGTCAATCATTCAGACAGAGAAACCCCATACAGATGCATGAAACATGAGGTTTCTCTTTGCCGGGCATGTTTGCGTTGTCAGGATTCGGAGATTTACTGCAAATTCAGATCCGCCTGCCCCATCTGGTTTCTTCAGAAAAAAGAAAACAGAGACTGGCTGTCATCTTGATCCGGGAGCGGGTCCCCCCTTTTTTCAAAGGGGGAAGTCGTCATTTTGATACCAAAGGGTGACCCTTCGGACGATTAACTCATCTCCGCCATTCTGTCGGCAATCTTGTTAAATGCCTGTGTAACCGGCGAATCCTTGTAGGTTTCCTGAAAGGCGCATCCGGAATCCCCGCAGGTCACCACTTTCTGATCGAACGGAATCTTTCCCAAAAACAGGATGCCGGCATCACTTGCGGTTTTTTCCCCGCCGCCGATGCCGAACAGGTCGATATGCTCTCCGCAATGCGGACACGTATATCCGCTCATGTTCTCAATCAGTCCGAAAATATCCAATTTGACGGTCTTGCAGAAACTGATGGATTTTCGGACATCGGCCAGCGAAACCTCCTGAGGGGTGGTGACGATAATGGCCTTTGCATCCGAAATGGTCTGGGCGATGGTCAGCGGCTCATCCCCCGTACCCGGGGGTGAATCGATGATTAAATAATCCAGATCTCCCCAGTCCACATCTCCGATAAACTGTTTGATGGCGGAATATTTCACCGGACCCCGCCAGATAATGGCTTCATCTTTTCCGGACATCAGGGATTCAATGGAAACCACCTTCAGATTGTCCGAATAGCTGATGGGGCATAGTTTCTGATTTTCGGTCATCCCGAGCATCCCCTTGATGCCCAGCATCCGGGGAATATCCGGGCCGTGCAGATCAACATCCATCAAGCCGACCTGAAAGCCCTTGCCGGCCAGCGCAACCGCCAGGTTGACGGAGGTGCTCGATTTGCCGACCCCGCCCTTGCCGCTCATAACGATGAATTTATGTTTGATCTTGCCCAGGGCGCCGGTGACGGAAGCATCCTGTTCGGCCTGCTTGTCCTTTTTACTGGCGGATGACGGGCACCCGCCGCCTGCAATATAATCCATGATTCTTTCCTCCATTAAAACACATAAACGGTTAACACGCTATTTGCCATTCGAATCGTTGCAGATTCGGTTACCATTCGTCAAGACTTGAAATGCCATCAGAAATATGACTATGAAACAAGGGATGTCAATAGGGAAAAGACACGCAGGCAGGACATTCAATGATCTGAAAACGGTTTACGCTCTCAGATCATCGAATACATTGGAAATGATTCCCGAAAAACGGGAGAAATTGCATTGCGACCGGCGCCTATCCGATTTTAAGTACCATCGCAGCGCCGGTATCACCGGCCGCGCAGCCGCCCCAAAGCAGATAGCCGCCGCCGGCCATGGCGACTTCCTCGATGCCTTCGATGATGCACCTTCCGGCGGTCGGGGCCTGGGGATGACCGTAAATCAGGGAACTTCCGTAATTATTGAAACTCATGACGTCGATCCCCATCTGCTTTGCCATGTGAATGTCGTTTGCGGCAAACGGGTTATGGGTTTTAATGGCTTTGACGTCCTTGATGCCGATACCGGCTTTTTCAAGCGCCATCTTGACAGCCGGGGTAACCGCCATTGCCATGAATCCTTTTTTCGCCCTTGAAAATCCGTAGGAAACCACCTGAATTTCAACGCCGGCGTCGGCGCTGAGTTCCCTTGCCTTTTCGCGGGTGGTGACGGTTATGGCGCAGTTGCCGTCCGCCGGATGGGTTTGCGCGCCAAATGTATGGGCGCCGTCCGGCAGGACAGGCTTCAAGATGGCAAGGCCTTCTTTCGTGCAGGGCGTAATGCCTTCATCGTCTTCAACCAGAATTGTTTTTTTCCTGGAAACCTTGACCTCGACCGGAAACATGTAGCGTTTTTTGAACGCCTTGTCGTTTGCCGATGCGTTCATGTACTGTTCATAACGCCGCAGGGCCACCGCATCGCACTCTTCGCGGGTGATGCCGGCTTCCTTTGACACATTCTCCGCGGTCTGGATCATGGCGCCCTTTGCCCAGGGATCTTTGCCGAAATTGTCCATCATCCAGTTTTCGGAAATGACCTGGCCGCCCGGACCATTGGGATTCGGCCAGATGGTGTGGGGGCCGTTGGAGCACCGGTCCGTCATCAGGCAATAGACATTTTGATACAGCCCGGTTTCGACGCCGGAAGCCGCCTGAAAAATACAGGTGGTGGACGTGGTGCAAGCCTGGCTGATCAGCATTCCGGGCGTGCTGACGGCGCCGATCATGGCTGCGGCCCAGGGGCTGCCGTAGAACCACTGTGGCTGACCGATGGTGATACCCAGAAACAAATAATCAAACATCAGGGGATCCCATTTCTTTTCCGCCAACCATCGTTTTGAGGTTTCCGCCGCAAGAACGATGGCATGTTCATTGGCCAAGCTTCCCTGCCACCTGGCAAACGGCGTGCTGTAATAGCCCTTGTACGGGATGTATGCTTTGCTTAACATGGATTTCTGCCTCCTTCTAAGGTTTTGGGTAATCTTTTCTTCGGACGTTTCTGATCGGATATGATATTTCGTAACGAGTCATGTATTCCGGCTTTTGCATGTCTCATTTGACATAATTTTCATTAAATATCATTTTGTTATAACCATGAAACACTGATGAGCCTTCTCCCTTTTAAAAATGGGGAGAAACTTTCTCAAGTTGTGTAACGTTCCCTTAGCACCCTGTGGAGTATTTTCCCGGTTCCGGTTCGGGGCATATCTTCAGGCGTGATGAAAACAATTTTTTTAGGCCGTTTATAGCCCGCTATTTTCTCCTTGCACCAGTCCATGATCTGCTTTTCTTCAACCGGTTTTCTGGGAACCACAACCGCCACGACCTGCTCTCCCCATTTTTCATCCGGCACGCTGATGACCGCAACATCAAAGACATCCGGATGGTTCCCGATCACTTCCTCGACCTCGCTGGGATAAACGTGCTCTCCGCCGGTGATGATCATGTTGTCCTTGCGGTCCACGATCTCATAAAAACCGTCTTCATCCCTTCTTGCCATGTCGCCCGCGCTGAACCACCCGTTGTTGAAGGCGCCGGCGGTTTTCTCAGGAAGCTTGTAATATTTGTCGAACAGCATGGGGCCTTTGGAATAAAGTTCACCCACTTGCCCTTGCGCCACTTCCTGCCCGTGTTCATCCAGAATCCGGATAAACTCCGTCCCCAGGGACTCGTATCCGATGGAGCCCAGCTTTCGCATCTGGTCTTCGGGCTTGAGCACCGTAACGATGCCGGCTTCGGTGGAGCCATAACCCTCATACAGTGCAACTCCGGGGAAAAACGCCATGATGGCTTTTTTGACGCTTTTTCGAACCGGCGCCGATGAGCAGAGCAATTTCTTGATGGAGCTGACATCACAGGTCCCGGCGGATTCGCCGACGCCCAGAATCAGATTGTAATGCGTTGGAATCAGGGAGATGAAGGATATTTTTTCCCTTTCGATGATCTGTAGAATTTCCTCGGCCCGGAACGATCTTGCCGGATGGATATAAACCGATCCGCCGATATAAAGAAAGGTGAAAGTAAAATAGGTTGAATTGATATGGCAAAGCGGCATGACATTCATGCAGATATCATGCTGGCTGAACCCGAAATCCACGGCGTTGATCAAGTAAAACGCAATATGGGATTCGTGGGAGCGAATCACGCCCTTGGGCTTGCCGGTCGTACCCGATGTATAGATCAGAATCCAGGTGTCTTCGGGATTGACGGCGGCGTCCGGTTCGTGGCAGGGAGAAGCAGCCAAGATCCGGTCGTAGGATCTGAAACCGGAAGTCTCCGGGCCGACAACGATATAGTTTTCAGCCGGAATCTGCCGCAGATCGGACTTGATATCCCGAATAACCGGCGCAAATTCGCCGTCCACAATCAGCGCCCTGGCATCGGAGTCCGTAACGATATATGCCACATCCTTTCCAAGAAGCCGGAAATTGACGGGCACCATCACAATCCCGGTTTTGGCCGTTGCCAGAAAAATTTCAACGATTTCAATGCTGTTTTCCATAAAGACAGCCACTTTGTCGCCCTTGCCGAGGCCAAGGAACAGCAGGCCATTGGCCAGCCGGTTGACCCGCAGATTCAATTCCGGATAGGTAAAGCTTCTGGTGCTGTCTTTAAGCGCGACGGTGTTTGGAAATTTTCCGGCATTAATTTTAAGATTCTGTCCAAGATTCATCCAGCAGGCCATCACTTCCTCCCCTTATCAACTCGGTTTTAATCAAACAATCCCGCATTCGGCAGGCTTTTGAAACAGATCCGCTTGCACGCTCGGTCTCTCCGACATCCGTCGCCTTTACAGATACGATCTTGCGCCGACATATTGCTGTTTATAACGCCTGTCGGAAAGCGAATCCGTGCGGATTTTCTTGCCCCTGCCCGGCGCATGAATAAACTGCCCGTTGCCGGCATAAACCCCCACATGGGAAACCCTGCCCCATTTGTTGCCGGAGAAAAAAACAAGATCCCCTTTCAGAAGATTGTCGCGGTGTACCGGATACCCCGCTTCAAACTGGCGCTGAGAATTTCGGGGAAGGTTCAGTCCGTTCAGTTGGTAAACCGTCATGGTAAGCCCGCTGCAGTCAAATCCCGTATCGGCCGAGGTGCCGCCCCAAAGATACGGCGTGTCGATAAACCGCATCGTGGTTTTCACCAGTTCATCCCGCAGGTAGGCATCTCCCAGGCGGGCTTGCCGGGACGCTGCGTAGTCGCCGGGGCTGACGATATAAAACACCTCAATGATCCCGGTTGTCCTTAATCGTTCAGCCTCGTTCCGGGCATTTTCTTTGGTCGAAAAATCCCCGAATCGAACCTTGAACAGGCCATCCTCCGCCTTGAAATAGGTCGCATCCAGCCCCTGCGCGGAGAGCTTATCGGATAACCTGGCCGCGTTTTCCGCAACGGCGAATGCGCCGACCTGGATGGTAAATCCCATGCGCTGCAGCCGTTTTTCAGGTGGCAAAGACGCCGGAGTCGGCCGAATCGGCACATGCCCGCCGCCGCATCCGGACAGAAAGATCACCAAAGCCACCGAAACCATCAATTCCATCAAGGGAAACGAGAAAATTCCGGTGTTCTTCAGTCTTCCGCCTTCCGTCATCTTTTTTCTGTTATCCGTCATCCGCCCGATGCGTAACGGTTGACATTTAAATCCCGGTCTCGTAATGATCAATGAAACATTTCCCGGATCGGCAGATCAACCCATGTGCAGCGACATTTACAAAGTCCAGTTGGAAAATATTTTTGAAGGTCCGATGGATCTTCTTGTCTATTTGATTCGAAAAAATGAAGTCAATATCTACGACATTCCGATATCACTGATAACCGACCGTTATCTGGATTATATCGAATGGATGAAATCCATGAATGTCGATATAGCCGGAGATTTTCTGGTCATGGCCGCAACCCTTATCCAGATCAAGTCCCGCATGCTGCTGCCGGTTCATGAAGATTCCGACGAAGAAGACCCCCGCCAGGAAATCACAAGGCCCCTTCTGGAATACCTTCAAATGAAATCAGCCGCCCTTAAGTTAAATGATAGAGAACTTCTGGGGGAACACACATTCATCCGGTCCCCGTCAAAAACTTCCGGTCCCGGAAATCTTCAGGATCGCGAAATCCGCGTGGATCTCTTTGATCTGATCCAGGCCTTTCAGCGAATCATCGACAACATCTCGCCGGATATTTCCCTGGAAGTTGTCGCCGACAAGCTGTCCATCCAGGATCGCATGACAGAGATCATCCAGATGCTTAAAGATAAAGGCTCGCTGATCTTTCAGGAACTGGTCTTAGGCCCTGCCGGAAAGGACGCGATCATCATCACATTTCTGGCCATACTGGAAATGGTCAAACGCAATGCCGCCCGCGTCGTTCAGCACGTTGACACCGGCGACATCACCTTGTACCTGAATGAAAGCCCCCATGCCTGAATTGAAATTCATCATTGAAAGCTTTCTCTTTGTCTCGGAAGAGCCCCTGACCCTTGAAAAAATGAAGGCGGCGCTTCCCGCAACCGACGCCAAGTCCATTAAAGAGGCCATCCAAACGCTCCAGGACGAATACGATCAACGATCCGGCGGCATCGGCATGGTCGAAGTGGCCGGCGGATACCAGCTTCGGACCCGTCCGGAATATGCCGAATGGGTCCGGAAAATCATCCAGCCCTCCGCACAGCGCCTGAGTCCGGCGGCCCTGGAAACGCTTGCGATCATTGCCTACAAGCAGCCGATTATGCGAAGCGATATCGAACATATTCGCGGGGTCGATGCCGGCGGCATTATCCGGATGCTGCTGGACAGAAAACTGATCAAAATCCTGGGCAGAAAAGAAATCCCCGGCAGGCCCTTGATTTACGGCACCACGCGCCATTTTCTGGAAATTTTCGGCCTGAGAAATATCAAAGATCTTCCGGCGCCCAAGGACATTTCGGATCTCGGCAAACCGGCCGGTGACACCCTGGAATTGACGCTGCCCGATAATTTTATCCCCTCTTCCGATGAAAACGCTTGACTTCAGGGGTACAATGCCGTTATTTAAAAGCCAACATCGGGGCGGTTAACTCAGCGGGAGAGTGCTACCTTCACACGGTAGAAGTCGAAGGTTCAAATCCTTTACCGCCCACCAGCAAATTCAAGGGGTTGTGACAAAAATCATAACCCCTTTTTGATTTACTGCCGGCAGCGTTCCAGGTTGACCGCTCCCTTTTTACCAGCCTGTTCATCATTACTAGGCTACATTGTAGCTGTCAAGGTATTTGTGCTTTAATTCCATTTCGCCTTAGTTACGATCAATTTTAAGCGTGTTTTCTTTTTCATGGGCTTATGGTATTCAAAATGGAAATCTCGTCTTTAAAATAGTGAGCAAAACACCACATATTTTCCCTTCACAGGCAAAGAAATCACGCACAGAATCCGGATCTTCATGACTGAAATATTAAAGCGTTTTAATGGTGATTTACGACCGATTTTTGCCGTAAATCAAACAAACACCGGGAGGAAAGAAAATGTCCGATCACGGAATAATCAAACCGGAAGAAATTCAAGACAATGTTTTTAAGCTTATCGGCGCCGAGTGGATGCTGGTGACCGCCGGCAGCAAACAATCGTTCAACATGATGACGGCATCCTGGGGCGGGCTGGGTGTTTTATGGAATAAAAACGTCTGCTTTATTTTTATCAGGCCCACCCGGTACACATATGGATTTATCGAAAAATCCAATACCTATACCCTGTCATTCTTCGACAGGAAATATAAGCCTGCCCTGAACCTGTGCGGAACAAAATCGGGACGCGATTGCGACAAGGTCAAGGAAACCGGACTCTCACCGGCTGAAACGAAAAGCGGGTCCATATATTTTACGGAAGCCAGACTGGTTATCGAGTGCAGGAAAATATATCACCACGATCTGGAACCTGCCAATTTTCTTGACCCGGAGATTGCGGCCAATTATCCGGAAAAAGATTACCACAGCATGTACGTCGGTGAGATCATTTCCGGATTTCACGCTGAAGCAGCGTGAACTGCAAGGGGGAGGCTTTAAGGTAAATTGACAAAATGACGGCTAAAAGGGTATCCGATCAACATACCAAAGAGCATCCGAATCTTTCAGGAGACAATCATGAAAACCATCGGCCTTATCGGCGGCATGAGCTGGGAATCCTCTCTTGAATACTATCGCATTGTCAATGAAACAGTTAACGCGAAACTCGGGGGACTTCATTCCGCCAAATGCATTTTGAATTCCGTGGATTTCGCGGAAATAGAATGCCTGCAGCATCAGGACGGATGGGAGGATGCTGCAAAACTTTTGATTGCCGCAGCCGGAAGCGTCGAGAAAAGCGGTGCGGATTTCGTTGTCCTTTGCACCAACACGATGCACAAAGTGGCGGATGATATCCAGGCGCACATCCATATTCCCTTCCTGCACATTGCAGACGCCACCGCAAGGCAGATAATAGAATCCGGAATCACCAAGGTAGGGCTGCTCGGCACGCGCTTCACGATGGAAGAAGATTTCTATGCAAAAAGGCTCACTCAAAACTACGGACTGGAAGTGATCATCCCGAATGTCGAAGATCGCAAGATCGTGCATCGGGTGATCTTCGATGAACTGGTGATCGGCGAAATCCGGCAGGACTCCGCAAAACAGTATCTGGACATTATGCAGCGGTTGGTTGATGCCGGTGCTGAAGGGATAATTCTGGGATGCACGGAAATCGGGCTGCTGGTTCATGATGGCGATATCCCGTCGCCCATATTTGATACGACAAGGATTCATGCCGCGGCAGCAGTCGAGTATGCGCTGAGGGAGTAAGCCGCGGTTTGTTCTTTTCCTTCATCTTCACCCGGGTTCCGGTTTCACGATCAGGACGGCGAGAACCAGATGCTGTAAGATGTCGTATCATGCGTCGCATCTATCAATTCCCCGTCATAAGAAAAGGAAATTTGCCGGGTTCCCTCAGGTACGGGTATTGCCCTTTCAAAGCGCATGGGAATCGGAATGGATAGATTATTGCTTCCTGAGTAGACCAGCGAATTTCCAACGACATTTCCCTGATAGTCAAGAAATACCAATTTCACGGTAAGGTGGTTGATATAGTTGAATCCAATGGCGAATCCACCCACCAGTTCCACGGTTCCTGCAATCTTCAAAATTTCAGGCAGCTTCCGGTATTGGTATTTTATCGCAAGCTCATTGGTTTTCCACTCACCTTGTTGACTCCCGTCTTGAAGTTGAATCATGACATTCTGCCGGGTTGCCTTGTCTGCTTTATGGTTTGCCAGCCCTGCCCCGCAGCCGTCAATGGCAAAGGCCACAACCAACAACAAAAACGCGGCCTTCATGAATCGGAACCCTCTTTGATGTGCTTCCATGGCATGAACCTCCCCGATTAAAAACGGATTTTCAACCGCATAGAGGATGCAAGCTTTTAGAGCCTGCCGTTATAATCTTCACATTACCACATTTTCCGGTGGAACAGTTTGTATTTTTCGATCAATGCCGACTCGATCCGATGGCATGCGTCGCCTTCTTCCTTCAGCCATCCACTGTGGAACGCTGTATATGGCCACCAAGCTTTACCCGCTTCAGGTGTGAAGGCGGGCGGCCCTTCCGCCTGGATAAAGGCAGTTTTTCTTCCGGCCGGGGAATGATTGCGCAATACATTCCGCCTTCACCATCCGGGATCATCCAATCTGTTTCCCGGGTTGTCAGGCCGTCCGGATGCGCGTGTCTGATCAGCATATAATTTCCGGACCTTGCCAGATCCAAGACATCCCGGTCAAATCTGGCCTTGCTCATTCCGGAAAGGTCGTTGCGCAATTCAGACAGCAGCGCGGGAGCGCCAAGAGCCGCCTTCACTTCAAGTTCTATCAGTTGAGTCAATATGTCGCCCATGTCATATCTCCTTTCTATTTTTCATTTTATTTCCATATCAAAAAAGATAGTTCATGATATTTCTTTATCAATAGGACTGTGTCAAAACGAATTTCAAAACTTGCTTGAGCCGTCACACCAGCGTAAACCTGTATCCGGAACCAATTGGAATGACGATGGCGGACGGTTGCGATTCATTCCGTATTAGGGAACAAATGCCTTGCGGCATTTGCAATCTCATTCTACATGCGATAAAATCTCCCAAACGCTTACAGGTACATCTATTCGTTTCACCCGAGCGTCCCGGAAACCCCTATTTTTTCAAATCGGATAACCGAACCGGGTTCGGCATGTTCGTTCGATTTGGAAATTGGCCTTTAACCGATACAGCAGGAGGGCTTGAAATCATGACGGTGAATCCGGACTTTGTTTCTCCTTGCGGGCTTTATTGCGGCGTCTGTGCGATTTATATCGCAAGCCGCGATAACAATCAAAATTTCAAGGAACGACTGGCGAATCTTTACCAGGGGAAAGTCGAAGGAAAGGGGCTTCTCCCGAATAGCGAGGCGCTTTCAACGGAGGATATCAAGTGTCAAGGATGCCTCTCCGATGAACTGTTCATGCATTGTCGGCAGTGCGATATCCGGAAATGCGCCCGGGAAAAGGGCTATGCGGGATGTCACCAGTGCGATGATTTTCCCTGCCGCCACATCGACAATTTCCCGATGACTGTCGGGAAAAAGGTTATTTTGAGGGCGATTCCGTATTGGCGGGAGGTTGGTACCGAAAAATGGATTCAAGATGAAGAAGCCCGCTATATCTGTCCTGAATGCGGCAATAAAGTTTTCCGGGGTGCCGTAAAATGCAACCAGTGCAAGGCGCGGCTGGATCTGGACTAGGTTTTTCCAGCGAAAACCAGTTCAGCCTTTCCCGGACCATTAACCTGGACCGCAGCCTCTGATGCGGGCTGAGCCCGGTAAGCCTCAAAACAGGAAGAGAATATGCCGGAAAAACTGAAAGCAAATTATATCGACCATGTCAGCATCGCCGTCAAAGATATCAATCAGGCTGAAGCGGATTTCCGGACGGCATTCGGATGGGAAGTCGATGGGCGGTATTCCGACCCGGATGAAAAGATCCATGTCGCCTATTACATGATCGGCCAAACCGCTCTTGAAATTATGGAAGATATGGACGGAAGCGGCGAGGTGGCAAGGTTCATCGCCAAACACGGCGAAGGGATCATGGTGCTTTCAATGAATGTTGACAACACCTTTGAATCGCTCGGGATACTTGAAAGAAACGGGGCGAAACTGATTGACCGAAAACCGCGGTTCGCCAGCCAGTTGAACCGGTATTTTGCATTCCTGCACCCGAATCAATGTCATGGCGTTCTTGCGGAGGTGATCGACGGCGGCTACGAACCGGAAGCGGGGGAGTGAATGAGGGCGCATGCCGCAGGGAGCTTCGATCCGCCTCGGGAAAATCCCGGTGGTGTTCCCTGGCGAATGTATCTGATTATCGGCTGTGTGGGCCTGATCCTGACAGGGATCGTTGTATATGGGTACATCACCGCCAAACAGATGAACAAGACGGTCCTGCCCTCGCTTGACGCCATTTCGGTGGCCAAACTGGAGGCCACCCGCGCCCATCATCTAATCGAGAGGATCATCAGCGGCGAGAGTTTCGACAATATCGAATCGGCCCTTGCCCACCTGGATCTGGCGTATTACCAGGTGAAGGAAATCGGCGACGGGGAAGAAGGGGCCGCACCGCACGGCTACCCCATCAAAGATCCGGGGCTCCAAAGGGAAATATCGGCTGCAAATGAAAAACTTTCCGAGCTTAAAGCCCTGACTTGGCAGCGTCTTGCCTCCCGGCAGGTTCGCGCCAACGAAAAAGAGGCTGATTCCCGCTATTTTGAACAGCTCCAGGATTTCACGGATCAGATCGATCGGGTCCGCGCCCGCCTGGAGGAAATCAAAGCCGAAAATTTTGAAAAATTTCGCGCTTCTCAGTTGATGATCATCTGCCTTTGCATTTCTCTGACCCTGATCATCGGCATTGCCTTCCACCGGTTTGAACGCCGCGGCGCATCCGATTATATCGCTTTGAAAAACGTCATGGAACGCCTGGAAAAGGAGATATCCGGACGAAAGCGAAATGAAAGACGGCTCGAAGAACTGCTGGCCGAAATGCGGAATTTTGCGGCCATCGTCTCCCACGATCTGCGCGCTCCCCTGGTGAACCTGAAGGGATTTGTCCGGGAAATCGCCCGTGTGCTGGAAAAGATAAAACCGGAAATGCAGGCGTATCTTTCATCCATACCGGAAAATCGCAATAAAGAGCTTGCCGCGGCCCTCCGGAAAGACCTGCCGGAGGCCCTCGATTTTATAACCGCCTCGGCGCTACGAATGGAGGCCATGATACAGGCGGTACTCCAGTTTTCCCGCACCGAAGAACGGAAACTAAGCCCTGAATCGATCGACATGGATGCGCTTGTCAGCGGCCTTCTGGAATCCTTTGCCTACAGGATAAAGCAGCAGCGGATCCGCGTTTCGCGCTCCCCCTTGCCGCGAATACGGGCGGACCGGTTTGCCATGGAGCAGGTTTTTTCCAACCTGATCGGCAATGCCATTCAGTATCTGGACCCCCACCGGAACGGCGAAATTTCGATCGGAGCTGAAACGCTTCCGGATGAAACGGTTTTTCATGTCCAGGACAACGGACGCGGAATGCGGCATTTCGACACAGCCAGAATATTCGACATATTCCAGCGCGCCGGTGTTATGAATGTTCCCGGGGAAGGGGTTGGGCTCACCCATACGCGGTCTCTGGTCAGGCGCCACGGAGGAAGGATCTGGTGTGAATCCAGCTTGGGTGAAGGATCGATTTTCTCTTTCACCATAGAATTGCATTCGGCGGAAAATCAAAAAGATTGAATCTATCGCCTGCTCGCAGGGTGTCATCGGAGCAACCACTTGTTTTCTTATAATCAATTCCCGAATGCCGGTTCCGACCGGCATCGACAAAAGGACAGAATCAACTCTTACCGGAGGCGGTAATGAAAAAGCGTCGGCATCTTGTTCTTGCTTTCGGACTTGTTTTCATTCGTACCTTGGCCTTTGCACAGCCCGATGATATCACACGGCATCCGATCTGCCCATACTGCGGAATGGACAGGGCCGAATACGCCCGCTCCCGGGTTTACATCCAGTACGAGGACGGGACAACCTTCGGGGCCTGCTCCCTTCACTGCGCGGCGCTCGATCTCGGACTCAAGATCGACAAGACCCCGCGGACGATTCAGGTGGGCGATTACAACACCAACGCGCTCATCGATGCAGGAACTGCTTTCTGGGTCGTCGGCGGAAACAAGGTGGGCGTCATGACCAAACGGGCGAAATGGGCTTTCGAGAAAAAAGAGGACGCCGAAGCTTACATCCAAGCCAACGGCGGCGTCATCCGCGGGTTTGAAGAGGCAATGAAAGCCGCATACGAGGATTTGTACCAGGACACCCGGATGCTCCGGGAAAATCGGAAGATGATTCATATCAGCAGAAAAGGAAAATCGGATACGACATTAAATACGCCTGCGGGTGAAACCCACTGAGGATGGCCGGATGAGCAATCAAATTATTGTTATCGATGATGATCAGTATTTTCTGGACAGCATCAGCAGGAACCTGTTCGACGCCGGGTTTATGGATGTCCGGACCGAGAACGAACCCTTAAAGGCAGCGGCATTGTTTGAACAGGGCCTGACAGTTGATATCGCTTTGATCGACCTGGTCATGACGGACATGGACGGCATGGAACTGCTTGAAATCATCAAAATCCACAGCCCCGACACAAAGTGCATCATGATAACAGCGGTAAACGACGCCACGGTGGCGGTAGGGTGTTTAAAGAAGGGGGCTTACGACTATTTGACCAAGCCGGTCTCCCGGGATGATTTGCTTTTGAAAATCGGTCACGCCGAGGAGATAAAACGGCTGGCGGACGTTCTGGAGCTCAAAAGAACCGGCGGAATCACAAAGCTGAAGAATGCCAAAGCCTTCGAACGGATCATCACGCAATCCGCCTGTGTTCAAACCGTCCTGAAGGAAGCCGAGCTTCACGCTGTCAGCAATGTGCCGATTCTGATCACCGGGGAAAGCGGCACCGGCAAGGAACTTCTGGCAAACGCCATTCACAGGGCAAGTTACAGGGTGAAAGGCCCTTTTATCCCGGTCAATATGGCTTCCATCAGCAACGAACTGTTTGATGACGATTTTTTCGGTCATGTCAAGGGGGCGTACACGGGAGCGGATAAGGACCACGCGGGTTATCTGGAACGCGGGCATCACGGCACCCTGTTTCTGGACGAGATCGGCATTTTGCAGGTCGATCTTCAGGGAAAACTGCTGCGGGTATTGCAGGAAGGCGAATTTGCGAAACTGGGGGCCGGCGGCATGCAGAAAGTGGATGCACGCTTTGTTGCGGCAACGAATGAAAATATAGATGGGCTATTGAAACACGGAAAATTTCGAAAGGATTTGTATTATCGCCTGAAAGGCGCGCACCTTTACCTTCCTCCCCTCAGAGAACGTCCGGATGACATCCCGCTTCTGATAGAGCACTTCATGGCGAATTTGTCAGGAGTTTTCAGGGGGAGCCGCATCGAGGATAATGCTGTTATGCTGCTTGCGGCATACGACTTTCCAGGGAACATCCGCGAGCTTGAATCCATTCTCCGTGCAGCCGCCAATCTATCGCAAGGCGGAAACATAACCCCCGGACATCTGCCGGATACGGTACGAAACCGTATCCCGCCATCCGGTTCCGAAACGCTCTTAAACAGCGAAACATCTGTTGTTTTGTCGGAAAACGAAAAAGCGCATATTTTATCCGTTTACCGCCAAATGGATGAAAACAAATCCCGGACCGCCCGGATTCTGGGCATCGGCATCAATACGCTGCGAAGAAAACTGGTGTCATACGCAATCAAATAATCCGGAGTCACAGAGATGACGGGTATTGCCATGTCTGACGCAATCCAATATAATATCCCGATAAGTAATGAAAATATCGTTCATACAGTTTGTATCGGCCGATTCATGTTTTGAAATGGTTTTCCACAAACCGACGCTACTGGAAGGAGATAAAATAATGCACCGATTCGCGCCGTTCATCTTTGCTTTGCTGTTTGCTGGCTGCGCCGCAGCGCCATCGACCGAAACGGCTTCCGGAAATCCGGAGATCATACTGACAAACGTCAAAATCGACTGCGTCCGAACCCTGTTTGTAAACAGTTTCGCCAATCAGGGATATACGATTCGAAACGCGTCGAATTCACAGGTCGTTGCGGGCAAGATTACAACCAACAGTTCCGCGTTCTGGTACCGGACATTTTACGGGGGCCCAGCGGAAGAGCGTGTCACGATTTCCTTCCTGCCGCTGGACACGCCCAATTCGGTGCGCATTGTCAGTACCGCCGCCTATGTCTCGAATCCGGACACTGCATCCGAAAAGGTCTTTGATTCCGGAGGCACCGATGCGGATCAGGTCCAGCTTACGGACATGAAACCCTTGATTGAACGCCAATGCCGCAAATAGCCGAAGGGTTTTTTGAAGGCGTTCGCGGCATTCGCATCTATCATCAATGCTGGCTGCCGGAAAGCGAGCCCGAAGCAGTGCTGATGATCGTTCACGGTCTCGGCGAACACAGCGGCAGATACGCGAACCTTGTCAACCACTTTGTGCCGATGGGTTTTGCGGTTTACGGCATGGATCACCCCGGACACGGCAAATCCGACGGCATCCGAAAATATGTGGAGCGGTTCGAGGACTTCGTCGACAACGTCAAATCCTATTTTGACGAGATTCAAGCCCGGCATGCTGGCAAACCGATTTTTCTGGTCGGCCACAGCATGGGCGGTCTGATCGGCGCTGTCTACCTGCTGGACCATCAGGCAGGGTTGAAAGGAGCCATTTTTTCGGGGCCGTGTGTGAAAATTCCCGGCAACGTCTCGCCGATCACCGTTTTTATCGGAAAAATGCTGGTTGCGCTGATGCCCAAGATAGGGTTTTTAAAGACGGCGCCGGAGGGCGTGAGCCGGGATCCTGCCGTGGTTCAGGCCTATATCGATGATCCCCTGGTTTGCAAGAAAAAGACCACGGTCCGGCTGGCGGCCGAAATTCTGAAAGCCATGGAGCGGGTCTGCAGCCAGGCCGGGAAAATCACGCTGCCCATGCTGATTCTGCAGGGGGGCGCGGACTGGATCGTTGATCCGGCCGGCGCCCAAATGTTCTTTGATCTGATAAGCTCGGCCGACAAAGATCTCAAAATCTATGACGGCCTCTATCATGAAGTCTACAATGAACCCGAGCATCCCCGGGTACTGCGGGATGTGGAACACTGGATAACTGCGCGCATGTAACAGACGCTCGGGAATTTTCGCCGGAACGCGGCAGTTCGGCATATTCTTCCGGGTTCATCAGGCGTGTGGCCAGCTTCTAAGAAGTCCGCAGCGATGTATCCCGGCAAACCGGCATGTTTTCCGTCAGATTTTTTCTTGACAAATCCTGGGGAACTTTCTATAGCTACGTCATAGTTATTTTGTAGCCGTAAATGACCTGGGTGACCGACAGCGTCGGCACCGGGCCCCGGCGACCCGAGCTCAACGCCGGATCGACTCGCTCAGTGAGGCCGATCCGGCGCTTGGAACCATTCTCAGGCCGAACCACGTCCAGCCCCGACGGACTGGAAAATGGCTTTCTTTGGAACGATTGATCCGTGGTTCGGCCTTGCATCCAATGACGAGGTAATCGAAAAGTGGGAAACGAACTGATTCCAGAATCCGTTTTGCAGCAGCGCTTCAACCAATTGGGTAACCGCAATTATGCCGACGTGCTGGTTGTCGGCGGCGGGATCAGCGGCATTCAGGCGTCCTTGGATCTTGCCACCGCCGGTTTCAAGGTCTGTCTAGTGGAAAAAGCCCCGAGCATCGGCGGCCACATGGCCCAACTGGATAAAACCTTTCCGACCAACGACTGCTCCATGTGAATCTTGGCTCCCAAACTGGTCGAGGTCGGCCGGCATCCAAACATTGAAGTGCTTTCCTATACAGAAGTGAAAAGCGTTGAGGGGGAGGCGGGGAATTTTACCGTATTACTGAACAAGAAACCCAGATATATCAATGAGGACAAATGCACAGGATGTAATACCTGCGTTGAATATTGTCCTGTCAATTTTCCCGACCCATATAATCAGGAAATATCGCCGAATAAAGCGGTCCATATTTATTTCGCACAGGCCATTCCCCTGGTAGCCTATATTGACGAAAGCTGCCTGTATTTGAAGGAGGAAAAGTGCCGTATTTGTGAGAAAGTATGTAAAAATAATGCGATTGATTTAAAGCAGGAAACCGAGAGAATCGAAATAAACGTCGGCGCAATCATCCTTGCTTTAGGCATCGAACCCTATGATGCCAGGCTGAAAGCGGAATACCGTTACGGTCAATACGGCAATGTTGTTACCAGTATGGATTATGAGCGCCTGCTGTGTTCAACCGGGCCGTATGGCGGTGAAATACTACGAAAAACCGATCTGAAACACCCGCATAAAATCGCATGGGTTTCGTGTGTCGGATCCAGGCAGGCAACAGAAGGGGCAAACAGCTATTGCTCCGGTGTTTGCTGTACTTACGCCCAAAAACAGGTGATCCTTACAAAAGATCATGACGCTGAAGCCGAATGCGTCATATTCCATAACGATATTCGTTCCTTCGGAAAGGATTTCGAACGGTTCTATCAAAGGACTGAAAATCTTCCGGGTGTTCGATTTGTTAAAAGCTATATAACCATCGGAAAGGAATTGCCTGAGACCAGGAATGTCACCATAAAATACTGGACACCTGAGGACGGCATCATCGAAGAATCCTTTGATATGGTGGTATTGAGTGTGGGATTGACGCCTCCTGTCAATGTGAAAACCATCGCAAATACATTCGGCATCGAACTCAGCAATCATGATTTTGCAAAGTTGGACACTGCCAATCCCATGCAGACGACCCGGCCGGGTATTTTTGTCAGCGGGGGCTTGCAGGGCCCGCTGGATATTCCGGAATCCGTATTCAGCGCCAGCGGCGCCAGTTCGCAGATCGGCGAACTGCTGAATTTCAGACGCGGCAACCTTTCCAGGGAAAGAACCTATCCGGAAGAAAAGAATGTATCCAAAGAAGAACCGAGAATCGGGGTTTTTGTCTGTCACTGCGGCGCCAATATCAGCAGGGTTGTCAATGTTCCCGATACGGTTGAATACTGCAAGACGCTGCCATATGTCGTTCATTCTCAACCGCAGATTTTCTCATGCGCCACAAACTCTGCCAAAGAGATAACGGATATGATAAAGGAAAAGGGATTAAATCGGGTGGTTGTGGCTGCGTGCTCACCCAGAACCCTTGAACCGCTTTTCAGAGATACGCTTCGCGAGGCCGGAATCAATCAATACTATCTGGAAATGGCGAATATCAGAGAGCATGATTCCTGGGTGCATTCGAAAGAGACGGATGATGCCCTGGCCAAGGCAAAAGATATCATCCGGATGTCCGTGGGCAGGGTCGCCCGGCTGGAGCCGCTTCAGGAGTATGATTTGCCGGTAAACAAAGCGGCGCTGATTGTTGGCGGCGGTGTTGCCGGCATGACAGCGGCGCTTTCCATCGCCAATCAGAAACACGAAGTTTATCTGATTGAAAAAGAAAAAGACATTGGCGGTACAGCGCGAAATGTCCATTCAACTTTGGACGGCATGGATGTTCAGGCTCACTTGCATGAGTTGATTCGAAAAATATATGCGCATCCATTGATCCATGTATATCATAAAGCAACGATTACCCATGCTGATGGGTACATTGGTAATTTCGTAACCACGGTAAAATCCGACAGAGGTGAAACAGCGATAAAGCACGGTGCGGCGGTTCTTGCTATCGGCGCCGATGTTTACACGCCGACGGAATATCTGTATGGCCGGCACGAGGCGGTAGTAACCCAGCTTGAACTGGAAGACAGGATCGCCAAAAATGATCAGAAGGTTGTCAATGCCCGGAATCTGGTAATGATTCAGTGCGTCGGATGCAGAAATGAAGATAGAAATTACTGCAGCCGCATCTGTTGCAGTGAATCCGTAAAAAATGCCCTTGAGTTGAAAAAGAGCAATCCGAAGGTGAACATCTATGTTCTGTACCGGGACATTCGGACATATGGATTCAACGAGGATTATTACAGGGAGGCAAGAGGCAGGTCGGTAAGGTTCATCCGCTACATACCGGAAGATCAACCCGTGATTGAAGCAACCGGCAGCGGATCCCTGAGAGTTACCGTAACGGATCAAACCTTACAAAAAAAGGTATCCATAGATGCCGATGTGCTTTCCTTGGCTGCCGCGGTGATTCCCTCGGAGTCAACCAAAGAAATTGCCGGATTATTCAAGGTCACCCTGAGCCCGGACGGTTATTTTAAAGAGGCCCATGTAAAGCTGCGTCCGGTAGACTTTGCGACCGATGGCGTTTATCTGTGCGGCATGGCGCATTATCCTAAATTTATACAAGAAACAATCAATCAGGCTTATGGGGCCGCAGGTAGAGTGCTGGCGCTGCTGTCTCATGACCTTGTAACAGCATCCGGGTCCGTATGTGTAATCAACGAAAAGGCGTGCATGGGCTGCGGGGCATGTGTTGAGGTGTGTAATTATGGCGCTCTGAATCTCAAGGATAGCAAACAGGGAAAAAAGGCAACCATCAACCCTGTTCTTTGTAAAGGCGACGGCCTTTGCAATACCATGTGCCCAACGGGTGCAATTTCGCTCAAGCATTTTACAGATGCAGAGATCATTTCGGAAATTGATGCGTTGACCAATGGAGAGCAGGCGGCTGTAAAACAAAGTGCTGCGGCATAGATGCGCGCAAATTACAGCGGTTCATAGATTTGATACATAACCATGGAAAGCGGATACGATGAGTACAGACCATAAATTTAAGCCGAAAATATTGGGTTTTGCATGCAATTGGTGAGCATACGGCGCTGCTGACCTTGCTGGAGTTTCCAGACTACAATATGCAACCGATATGAGAATTCTCCGAGTGATGTGCTCCGGGAGAGTTGACATGGCACATGTACTCAGAGCGTTCTCCAATGGAATGGACGGCGTATTTATCGGCGCCTGCCACTTGGATGAATGCAATTATGTAACGCACGGCAATTTTGTTGCCAAGAACATGGTGCTTCTGTTCAAGAGGATCATGGAACACATCGGACTCCATCCGGAACGGTTAAGAATGCAGTTCATGTCCGGTGCGGAAGCCAATGTGTTTGTTGAATCAACGAACAGCTTTATAAAAACAATCAAGGAACTGGGCCCTCTCGGTAAAATTGAGGGATTGGATGAGAAGCAGATCCGGTCAAAACTGGCACAGGTTGAAAAACTGGTTTCTTACATAAAGATAACAAAAAAAGAGAAGCTGAAGAAACGATTGAATCCGGATGAATATGAAGGCTATTTTACCAGAGATGAGATAGCCAAACTATTTGATGAAGCGCCGTCATATTATATTCAACCGGATAAGTGTCAGGCATGTATGACTTGTGCCAGAAGATGCCCGGTTGAAGCGATCATCAGCGCAAAGAAGGAAGTACATGTCATTGATCAGGAAAAGTGTATAAAATGCGGAACCTGTATTGAAGTTTGCCCGGCGAACTTTTCGGCAATAACAAAAATGGTCGGACATCCCGTCCCTCCGCCTCTTCCTGAAGGGCAAAGAGCCATTGTCAAAAAGAGTAAAGAAAAGGAGGCCGCCTGAACCATGACGGATGCAGCGATCAATTTGGATGAAAGCAGCCTTAAGCTCACGGATCTCGTATCTGCGGTGGGAGGAGTGGATGTCAGCTACTGCTACCAATGCGGCAAATGTGCTACGGGTTGTCCGGTTGCATATGAAATGGATCTTGTGCCGACACAGCTTATTCATGCAATTCAACTGGGGATCACAGATCTCGTTTACAAGAGCAAAACGATGTGGTTGTGTGCCGGATGTCTGACCTGCACGACACGTTGTCCTCAGGAGATCGATATTGCCGAGGCTTTTAGCACGATTAAAATTCTGACGACCCGCGAGGGAGGGACGCCGCAGGTTCCGGATGTACTGAAGTTCACCCGGAGCTTTGTTCAGAATCTGAATTGGTTCGGGCGTATTTATGAATTGGGCATGGTCGGCATGCTCAAACTCAGGACGGGGAAATTTACACAGGACATGGCAATGGGAATGAAGATGCTCAAGAAAGACAAGTTCCATCTCATTCCCGGATTTAAAGGCGGCAGCGCCGTGCACCAAATATTCAAACGCGTGAAAAAGCAGGAAAAGCCATGAAATACGGGTATTATCCGGGATGTTCCCTTCATTCGACGGGACAGGAGTTTGATAAGTCATTCAAAGCTGTTTGTCATAAGCTGGGCGTTGAGCTGGTCGAGCTTGAAAAATGGGTTTGCTGCGGTGCAAGTGCTGTTCACAACCTTTCCCATCTGATGGCAATTGCATTGCCAATGGCCAATTTGGCACTTCTTCCCGAGTTGGAGTTGGAAGAGGTTGTCATTCCATGCGCATCCTGTTTTTCCAGGTTCAAGATCGCCCAGCACAGTGTAAAAATGGATAAAAAACTCAAACGAAAAGTGGTGGAGGCCATCCATAAGGATTGCAACGATGAGGCAAAGGTGATCCACCCATTAACGATTTTTTCTCAAAATCCATTGATTTCCCAGATTCCAACGCTTGTGGAACGCAATCTGTCAGGACTCAAAGTGGCATGTTATTATGGATGTCTTTTAACCCGGCCTCCAAAAATAACCGAATTCGATGTCGCCGAATATCCGATGACCATGGACAATGTGCTCCGGGCAACCGGTGTCACCACCGTTGACTGGCCCTATAAAACGGTTTGCTGCGGCGCTTCCTTTGCGCTTTCCAAGCCGGACATTGTGGTGAATTTAAGTCACAACGTGATTCAGGAAGCTAAATCGGCAGGGGCGGATGCCATTGCCGTGGCATGCCCGTTGTGCCATGCCAACCTGGATACGCGTCAGGATGATATGGCAAAGAAATATGGAACACATCCTCAGCTGCCGATTCTATATTTCACTCAGCTGATGGGGCTCAGCCTCGGAATTTCACCTGAGGAACTATATCTCCATAAACATCTGACAGATGT
>JBBIPX010000020.1:0-36564 GCA_037442625.1 Desulfobacteraceae bacterium | reverse complement strand
GATGGGTGATGTAGCGGCCCCCGGTCATCGGCGGAATGGCGCAGAAGGCGCAGGCGTGGGTGCAGCCATAGGCCGAGACCACAAAGCCGACCTTGCCCCCCACGCCGCTCATCACATAGTGGTCGCGGTGTGCCGCAACCAGATCGTAGCGGGGCGGGCGGTCATCGGCGGCATCCGCCGCGGTGTAGGCGCGCCGGACATAGTTCAGGGGTCTGCCCGGACCGGTTTTGGCAACCCCGGCAATGCCGGATGGCGCCTGCCGGTTTTCAAGGGCGTCGATCAGCTCCCGGAAGCTTTGCTTTCCAAGTCCGACAACAACATAATCGATGCCGGCCCGGTTAAAGAATTCAGGATCGCAGGATGCGTGATGACCGCCGACCGCAACCACGGCACCGGTGCTTTTCTTGATTTCAGTTGCCAGCCGCACGGCCGTGTTGGCCTCGCAGGCAACGGCCGTGATACCGACCACATCCGGCGCAAACCGGGAAAGGTCCTCCGCCAGCGCATCCGGCGTCACCTTCAGATCGGTGATGGCCACATCATGGCCGTCCAGATTGCCGGCAATGACTTCAAGGGCCAGGGGTTCTCCCCTGAAAATCAGTTTGATGGAATCGATTCCGTATTCCTCTTCGGGAATGCTTCTGCCGCAGTTGGGCGGATTAACCAGAAGAATCTTCATCTTGCGCGTACCTGTACAAATTGGGGTCCTTCGCCATCACAAGGGTTGACTGAAAGCAGCTTTAAAGCTATATCGATGAATCATCGCAAACTGAAATTCAGCGGCGATTTGAGCTTTTCGACCATGCCTGAACCTTGGATTATATCCGTTGTTCAAGGATATTGCAAAATGATAATGGATATTGATGATACTTTTGGCCAGTGGACTCACCAAGACATATCCGGGCGCCCGGACGCCCGCGCTTTCGGACTTTAACCTGTCCCTGGAATCCGGAGAAATCGTGGGACTTCTGGGACCCAACGGCGCCGGGAAAACGACGGCCATCTCCCTGATGACCGGTTTGCTGGCGCCGGATTCCGGCAGCGTGCAGATCTGCGGCACGGATCTTTTCAAGCACTCCCGGAAGGCACGTCAATGGATCGGTCTGGTGCCCCAGCATATCGCCCTGTATCCGAACCTGACCGCAAGGGAAAATCTGACCTATCTGGGCCGGATGCAGGGTCTGGGCGGGCGCGTTTTAAAGGCGCGGGTCGACACCTGCCTGGAAACGGCGGGACTTTCAAACAACGCCCGCATGCGCATCCGCGCCTATTCCGGCGGCATGAAACGGCGGGCCAACCTTGCGGCCGCCCTGCTTCATGAACCCAGAATGATTTTTCTGGATGAGCCCACCACCGGGATCGACCCCCAATCCCGCAACATGATTCTGGACCGACTTTCCGATCTGAGCCGGTCCGGCACCAGCATGCTCTATACCACCCACTATATGGAAGAAGCTGAAAAAATCTGCTCCCGCGTGGCCGTTATCGACGAAGGCCGCATTCTCTCCGAGGGCAGTCCGAAAGCGCTGATCGACGGGCATCCCGGATGCGGGGACCTGGGCGCCCTTTTTCTTCACCTGACCGGAAAAGAACTGAGAGACTGAGCATGATGCCGCTTCTTGCAACCCTGTACAAGGAACTGCTCCTTCTGGTCCGCGACCGCTCCGGACTTCTTGTGCTCTTTGTCATGCCCGCAGTCCTTGTCGTTGTCGTCTCCCTGGTTCAGGAAAATGTTCTCAAGTCAACGGGCGAAACCCCCATGGACGTCCTGTTTATCGACCAGGATCAGCAGGAGATCGGGCTGCGCATTCAAAAAGAAATGGGTGCATCCGGCGCCGTCCGGCTGGTGACAACACGAAACGGGCGGGCGATGGATGCCGAAGCTTCCCGCGCGCTTGTGGAAAAAGGCAGGTATCAGGTTTGCATCGTCATCCCGCCCGGAACCACCGATGCGGTGCAGAAACGGGCCATGGCGCAGATATCCGGTTCCATCCAGGGGATGGGCTCGGGCGCACCGGAAACGGACACGGCCATGCCGCATCTGACCGTCTATTTCGATCCGCTGATCCACGGCGCCTTCCGGTCTTCCGTTTTGAGCGCCCTGAAAGAAATGCTGCTTGCCATGGAGCTTGAAATAAAAGCAAGGATTCTTGCGGAAACGCTCCCCGTACAGTTCAGCCTTCTCCTTCAAACCCTGACCGGCCGGCTGCCGGAGCCGGGAAGCGCCCCGCTCTTTAAAATGGATGCCGGATGGGGAACCCGGCGGCTGATGGATGTATCCGCCGGCCGGAGCCGGCTTGAGAAACTGCCGACATCGGTCCAGCAGAACGTTTCGGCCTGGGCCGTGTTCGGCATGTTTTTCATCGTACTTCCCCTGGGAGGCGTGATCATCCGGGAACGGCAGGACGGAACCCTTGTCCGCTTGAGAACGCTTCCGGTTTCCTATCTGACGATTCTTGCGGGAAAGCTGGCAGCTTACGTTCTGGTTTGCTGGGGGCAGTTTCTGTTTATCGTCCTTGTGGGAAAAGCCGGCCTGCCGCTTCTCGGCGCGCCGGTTCTCACCCTGGGCGCCGATCCCCTGGCCCTGACCGCCGTTGTGACATCCATCGCCCTTGCGGCCTGCGGGTACGGCATCATGCTGGGGACCCTTGCCCGGACATTTGAGCAGGCATCCATGTTCGGCCCGGTCTCCGTGGTGTGCGCCGCGGCCATCGGCGGCATCATGGTTCCGGTCTATGCGATGCCGCCGCTCATGCAGAAAATCAGCCTGTATTCACCGCTTGCCTGGGGCCTCAATTCCCTTGTTGAGATTTTCGTTCGGGAGGGCACGCTCCGGTCCGTGCTGCCCGAGCTGGGATATCTGACCGTTTTTTTCGCGGCAACCCTGTTGATCGCCTGGGCCGCCTTCCGCCGCGGCGATTATCTGGCGGGCCCGGCCCCTTATTGAACGCCTTTTTGCCGCTCGGACATAACAAGGAATGTATCCATGGATTTTGAAAAAAAACTCAGGCTGTTTTCTTTGACCATTTTTTGTGCCCCGCCAGCAATCTTCCGGTTTGCGGCGGTCTGCGCTCTTTCGGCCTGCATCGGGCTTTTTTCGCCGGGATGGTGCGCCGATGAGTCCGGCCCCGGGGCGTCCGGAAGCGATGTGTTCTCACGCATTTCCCTTGCCGTAAAAACGGTCCGGACGATGTCATCCCGGTTTGAGCAGGAACGGCGCACCGCCATGCTGAAAGAGGCCATGATCTCCAGCGGCCGGTTTTATTTTTCTAAACCGGACAAGATCCGCTGGGAAACGATCGATCCCGGCCAAGGCGGTTTTTCCGTAAACGGCCAGGAAGCCAAACGGTGGCAGGGAACTTCGGGCGTACCGGAGATAATCAATCTTTCGGAAGCCCCTTTTTTACAGGTGCTGATCCAGCAAATTGTCGCCTGGACCAGCGCCGATTTTACCTCGCTCAAAGAGCGCTACGATCTGAAGGTGATCCGCCAGGAACCGGTAACGCTGGCGCTTGTCCCCCTTATGGCCGGTGAAAGGGATTATGTCAGTCAGGTGACGCTCGTCTTTTCACCGGATCTGACGTATGTCACCACGGTAAGCATCCAGGAAAAAAAAGGGGATGAAGTCCTGATCCGTTTTTTTGACGTAAATATCAATGCGCCGATCCCGGATGAAAGGTTCTAGCGCCATGACCGCTTTCAAACCTTTCGGCGCCCTCTACACCCTGCTGGCCCCCAGAAGAAAAATCCTCTACGGCGCAACTTTTCTTTTTGTGCTCACAGGGGCCCTTGTCATGGCTTTTCTGGATATCCATGAGGACATTCAGTTCATGATTCCGGACAGAGACGCCGCAGTGGGCGAGGAATTCTCCCTGCTTCAGGATTCCCCCTTCGCCAAAAAAGTGGTGATCAACATCAGGGGAGGCGCGGATCTCGGCCGGTTGACGGCAGCGGCCGATGCGCTTGCTGGCGCCATGAAACCGCCGTATTTCACCCGCGTTGCCACCGGCCCCGGCAATCTTTTCGGCCCCGAATTTTTCTCCTGGATGCTTTCGGCCATTCCCGCGCTGCTTTCAGACACCAATTTTGAAACGCTTGCCGCCAAAACTGAACCGGCGCAGATCCGGGAGCGCATGCAATCCATGTACCGGGAGCTTGCCACGCCCGAAGGCTGGATAAAAAAAGAAATTTTCCGCGGTGACCCCCTGAATCTTTCCGGCCTGCTGTTTGAACAACTGCGATTTGCCAATCTCCTGTCCGGAATGCGCATCGAGAATCAGCATTTTGTGAGCCGGGACAGGAAAAACGTTCTGATCATCGCCGAAACCCCGATCAACGGCACCGATTCTCGGGAAAGCGCGGCGCTCATGTCCCGGCTCGACGGCCTGATCCGGGATTCGGTCCCAAAGCCCATGGAAGCTTTTGTCATGGCCGCGCACCGCTACACCGCAACCAACGCGAATGCGATCAAGCAGGATGTCTTTGTGGTGATGTGCAGCTCCGTTGCGGGCATCGTTGTCATCATCGCCCTGTTCCTTTTCTGCTGGGAAGGCATTTTTGTGCTGCTTGTCCCGGTTCTGGCCCTTTGCATCGCCGGCATAACGGGGCTTTTCTACGATCATTTTTCAGCGATCACCATCGGATTCGGCTCCGTGCTTCTCGGGGTCACCATCGATTTTGCCGTCCAGGTCTATTTCGCCCTGCCCGGGAAAGAGGGCGCAAAGCCTTCCGTACTGGATGAAATCACCCCGCCGATCGTCTTTGGCGGACTGACCACCATGGGCTGTTTTGTCGTGCTGCTTTTCTCACCCCTGCCGGGCCTTCGCCAGGTATCCTCTTTTTCACTCGTCGGAATATGCGCGGCGCTTCTCATCTCCCTGATCACCTTTCCGCATTTCATCGGCGCTTCCTCCCGAAGGGGGATTTTCCGGAAAAAGGTGTGGACCCTTCGCCGGCAACGCTCAGATGCGGCCGTCATCATTTTATGGGCATGCCTTGTCCTGCTGTGCGCATGGAAAGCCATGGGAATTACGTTTGACGGCGACATGCGATCCCTGAATCTGACAACTCCCGGGCTAAAGGCGGATGAAGCCTATTTCCAGAAGACCTGGGGCGGCGGGGGGACGGCCATGTTTTTTTCAGAAGGCAAGGATCTGGATCAGGCCCTTGCCGTGAACGAGCGCCTTTTTGACCGACTGGCGGAGCAGCTTCCGAAAGCGGATATCGTCAGCATTTCGCCCCTGCTGCCTTCCGCCGCGAGACAAGTGCAGCGCCTGGCCAAGTGGCGGGATTTCTGGTCCGCGGAAAGGGTTTTGCGGCTTAAAGCGCTCATGGAAGAAGAAGGCTCGGATGCGGGCTTTTCCCGGGATGCCTTTGCCCCTTTTTTTGACGGCCTCGGCCGGCAGCCGCCGCTTGTGACCGCGGAGCTTCTCCGGGCCAGGGGGCTTGGGGATATGATAGACGGCATGATCATTCAAAAACAAGGGCTTGTGCGGGTGTTGACGCTGGTTCCGGACACTTCGGCAGTCTCCGGGCTGTATCAGTCGGATCTCAAAGCCGTTCAGGGGGTGCGTTTTGTTTCCCAGACCCGCTTTGGAGACCACCTGAGCCATCTTATGGGAAAAGATCTTTTCTGGATGATTTCAGGGGCCGTGATTCTCAATTTCGCGCTGGTGTATCTTCTCTACGCAAATGCCGCAAATGCCCTGCTGGCCATGGTTCCGGGGTTTACCGGGGTTTTTGCGATGCTGGGCGTTCTGGGATGGCAGGGGCAGCCCCTGAATATTTTTCATATCCTGTCCGCGATTTTAATTGTTGGGCTGGCTGTCGACTACGGCATTTTTATCGTGTGCAAGCTGAACGGCGGCTATCGCCATGAAACAGAAAAAGCCGTACTGGTGTCGGGACTGACGACCATGGCCGGTTTCGGCGCCCTGATTCTGGCCAGGCACCCGGCCATGCACGCCATCGGCGTTGCCGTCATGCTGGGGGTCGGGGCCGCAATTCCCGCAGCGCTGCTGGTAACGCCGGCCCTTTACGGATGGATGAAGGACCGCGGGTCCAAGTCCTGAAGCCGAGCCCATGCACTGAAATCCGGCTGCGGGCTTGCCGGAAACAATCAACGGAAAATCGATGGATATTTCGCCTGTCATCACAAACATAGCAACGGTTACCGCCATGTCGGAGAACTTTGACGGGTTGTGGCGGGGGCTTATGGCCGGAAACACCGCCATCCGCCCGGTGACCCGGTTTCCGGTGAAAAATTACAGTTCCGGTGTTGCCGGCTGTATCGAAGGATTGAACCCGTCCGGCAGCCGTTCCATGCTGCACGGTCTCTGCGGGCGCCTTTTCAGGAATTTTGGCACGGTTCCTTCAGACACGCGCCTGATCACGGCAACCACCAAGGCGGGCATCGACAATCTGGAGAAAGTCGCCACCGGCAACCCCGCCGACATTCAGGACATCCTGCCGTCATCGTTTCCGGCCGTCGTTTCCGGAATGCTGGGGCTGGATAACACGGGATTCAACATCAGCGCAGCCTGTGCTTCCTCCACCATCGCCGTTTCCCGGGCAGCGGCGCTTATTTCCAGCCAAAGCGCCGACGCGGTGCTGGTCTGCTGCCTGGATATGGTCACGGAATTCATCTTCTCCGGATTTTCCGCGCTGAGAGCCCTCTCGCCGCCGCCCTGCCGGCCGTTTGACCGCGACAGAAACGGGCTTTCCCTGGGGGAAGGCGCGGCCGCGCTGCTCTTGATGCGCAGAGACCGCGCGGAACAGGAGGGCCGGATTTCCCTTGGAACCATCCGCGGATGGGGAATTGCAAACGACGCAACGCATATCACGGCGCCTGCCAGAGACGGCTGCGGCCTTGTTCAGGCCGTCTTTCAGGCACTGAAGGGTTCCGGACTTTCCGCGGATGACATCAGCGCGGTCTGCGCGCACGGCACGGGCACCATTTACAACGACATGATGGAGATGACCGCATTCAGACAGATATTCAAGGATCGGAAAGTGCCGGTATTCTCGATCAAGGGCGCCATCGGACACACCCTGGGCGCTGCCGGCGGCATCGAGGCGGCTGTCGGCGTAAAGGCACTGTCCTGCCGGATGGCGCCCCCGACCATCGGACTGAGAGCGCCCATGGATGAAGCAGCGAGCTGGGTCAGTTCCGTACCGGTGCCTTTTTCAGGGGATTATCTGCTGACCACAAATTCGGGATTCGGGGGCATCAACGCCGCCCTTGTTCTGGGAAAGCCATGACAATCGTCACCGCCGACATCACCGGAATCGGCCGCATCTCCCCATCGGGCCTGTGGCGCGGAAAGGATATCCTTGCAACCGGACGGGCCGCCCTTCGGGAGACCGCAATGGACGGGCCCCTGCCCGATATTCCCATGGACGCGTCATACCCGGCTTTCCGGCGCATGGATCCATACTCCAGGCTCGGAATGACCGCCATCAGGCTTGCACTGCAGGATGCGGGCCTGGACGCATGGACTGAAAAACGCAATATCGGCATCATCGCCGCCACGGAATACGGCTGCCTGAATACGGACTTTGATTATTTCGATACGGTTCTTCCGGATAGCGGCATCGGCGCCAGTCCCGGGCTGTTCTCCTATACCCTTCCCAGCAGTTTCCTGGGGGATGCGGCAATCCGGTTCGGACTTACCGGATCCGGCTTTGTGATTCAGGAAAAATCCAACGGGGCGCCAACCTGTCTCAAACTGGCCTTGAACGCCCTTGCCTGCGGGGATTCGGACAAGATGGTCTGCGGGATCTGCAACCCGGAGCCCCCCTCGGTTTTCAAAAAAACCAACCGGATTTTTGCGGGAGCGCTCTTTGTCGCCATCGAGACCACGCCCGCCAATAATTTTTCCTACGGAAAGGTGAGGCTTGACACCACAGGCTGCATCACGCTTGGAAAGGATAAAATCAGCGGACTCTTGGCGCTTGTTCGACACTGTCTGGCAGGCCTTTGACGGCATCGTAAAAAGTCCGGATGCTGCGTTGCGCTGCATCCTTCGTCGTTGCGGCGTACCATAAATAAGCCGCACTTCTTAAGTATTTTCACGCCTTGCCTGCGAATTTTTTACAAAGCCGTCCGAATTTTGACTTTTTGCAAGGCCATCATGATTGATGAAACCGTAATAAATCATGACTCCGGCGATTGAACAATCCTGAACAGGGACTCGTCGAATTCGGGTCTGCCTTCGTACCGGCTCATGAAATAGCCTGGAAGAAGGTTCATGCTTTCAAACAGGCCGGGGTCCACTTCAATGCCCGCCTGGTGAAGGGCCTTGACGATATCGGCCGGTTTGGGCGGACAACCCTTGACCGGAATCATTTCCTGAATGTCCGGGTGGTGCTTGTTGGCCTGGTACATGCACTTTCCAAGAAGGATGGTTTTTTTCATTCCCGGGGTGGGTTTCATGGCCTTGCCCGTGAGGATTTCCACATCGCCCCATGGTTGGCCCTTCCAGGCGGAACGAATGGCCGAAAGCACCAGGCCGTTGACTCCGGAGCAATAGGTGCACATGGAAAGATCGTATTTCGGGTAGGAAACACCCTTGATGCCCATTTTTGCAAGGGGCAAGGGCAAGGAATTCATGGGCGTGTTCGAATACTGGAAATCGTATTCATGCCGGGATGTCACCGTTTCCAGGGGCTCGCCTTTTATTGCAATCATTGATAGATCCGCCGGCATGCCTCTTCTGGCCGCCGCATGCACAAGATGCGGCACGTCGCGCGGGGCGTGCCCGAGCGCGGAGGCGCCCACCATGTCAGCAGCCAACAGATCAGATGATGCGATCAGAACATCGCTGCGCCGCATTTTCCCGTCAAAGCCGGGTCCGCGCTCATTCGAGAAAATGCCGTCAATGACGGTCGTCATGGGCGGCAGAGGGTCCGCCAGACGCGCGATCAGAACATTCAAATCAACCGCGGGATCCATGCTGTGGCATTTTTTCCGGGACGCAAGATCGATGGTCCCTTTCAGATTCTTGATGCCCAGGCTGACCACGGCCTGGTTATGTGTTTTCAACACCGGAAGATTCACAACGAAATCACTGTCCAGAATCTCGCTGCTATAGTTCAAATAGATGCCGTCACCAAGATCTTTTTTTTGAAAAGGACGGTCCCACAGGTTCACGTAGTTGATGCCATACCGCTGCTTCAGAGTTTCGTAACCAAGGGCATGGAAGGCATGGTACGGCATTTTGCTGTCCCCGGGATCCATGATCACCATGCCTTCGCCGACGGTGATACGATCAATGCCTTTTTCCTTCAAGAGAACCACCATGTCTTCCAGCACGCGGGATGTCGTAACGACACCCCATTTGGGAATGCGTTCAGCCCGAAGCCAGAAGGCGATATTGGGCTTGATGAATACGTTTGCGCCCCGGGGCAGGTGGTCCAGGGAACGTGAAAGTTCAACGACTTTTCGAACGGACTCCAGGGGTTTTTCATAACGGACAATTGCGACACATGACTTCATCACCGAATTCTCCTTTATCTGAAAGCCAAAAAAATGACGCCAGCTTTCAGACTTTGTTATCAATTCACCGAATCAAGGAAGCTACCCAAAAATCCCCTGCGCAAAAAAGGCTCAGCTTGCGTTTATGGGATCGGTTGATCATAAACCCGACAACTGTTATGGGTCAACAAAAATACAAAAGCACGCAAACCGGGCGATACGCCTTTTCGAGCCCCGCTGGATCAAGGAACGGGGAAATATGGCCGCGCGGCGCACCGTACCGGTTCTTAAAAACATGAAACGGTCGATCCGCAGCATATGTTCGTTAAACACAAAAAGGGAGCCGTGTTCTCACTGCCCCCTTTTGCGTGCTTGCTGAAAGCCCCTATAAAATCAGAGTAAAGACAAATATGGAACCAGGCATGCCGAAAGTGAAACGCTACCCCTGCGATATTCGTTTTATACCACGATGATGTTATCGTCAAACACCGTCAGTTGCTGTAATCCGGATGGCGTTACCAGATGCGTATTTTCGATACCGACAACTCCCCTTCCCGGAAAAATGAGTTTGGGCTCGAGGGCAATGACCATGCCTTCCTGAAGCCGCATTTTCTGCCCATCCGCCAGAAACGGATATTCATCCAGTTCCAGGCCCACGCCGTGCCCCACAAAACGGATGCGCTGATCGCCCGTGCCCATGAAATTCTCTGAATATCCGGCATCCCCGGCCATTTCGATGGCCAACTCATAAATTCTGCCGGATGCAATTCCCGGTCTGGCTTCCCGGACGATCGCCGCCTGAACGGACAGCATGGCGGCGTGGGCCTGAATCAGGTCATCGGGAAGATCGCCGATCGAAAAGATTCGGGTATGATCCGAAAGATATCCCTTACAAGCGAATACATAATCTACAATAATCGGCTCGTGAGCCCGGATGCGGCCGAATCCCGGTCCCTGCGCCACAGCCGCACTGACGCCGGGGCCGCCGGTGGGTGATGCCAGATAGCTGGGAACGGCTCCGGAAGCACCGCACATCAGATGGCCGTAAAACAGCTCGCTTCCCCAAAGCCGCATTCTGGCAATGCCCTGATGCCCCAGTTTCCGGGCGTACGCCTCAGCCAGTCCGGCAAGCTCGATTTCCGTCATGCCTTCTCTGATCGTGTTTCTGATATATTCATCCATCTGATCGGATTTCAGGGCGGCTTCCCGAATTATCCGGATTTCATAATCGGATTTAACCGCGCGGATCTGACGGATGTAATGCGAAACATCAGTGATCCGGCTCTGTTCAAAGAGGCTTTGAAAGCCCAGATATGTCAGGGCCGGTATCACATCCATTTCCAGACCCAGTGTTTTTGGAACAGAGAGTCCGGCGGCTTTTATTAATTCCGGTACCTGCCGGGGGGTGCTGAATGGAATGATGTTTTGAATCAGGGATTCCGAACGCGCCCGCTCCAGACTTTTGCGAACCATCAGCAGCGGATCTCCATCCGCAGGAATATAAAGCTGGGACTGCTGAATGGTACCGGAAAAATAAAAGAGGTCGGAATTCTGAACAATGATCACCCCCTCGATTCCGTTTGATACAAGCAAGGACTGAAGCTGCTTGATTCGGTGACGGATCTCAGTTTCAGGTGTTGTATCCTTGTCTGTCATTTTGATTTCCTTTTTTAATCGGACTGTCCGCCTGTCATCGAAACCCATTCTCAACCCGGCATCAACCCCATGGCTCTCCAGTAAAAGGAGCTTACCAGAATGCCAACAATCACCGCAACTGCGAAAAGACAGCCGGCCAGCGTCACCTGGGCATTCGACCACGCCCTCGACTTTGTGACGGAGTCGGCGATTGCAATGAATGGCTGATCATAGGCCATGAAAAAGGAATTACCCGCTGCTATGCAACAGACACTGACCAGTACCGGATGAAGCCCGAATTTCTGGTATAGCGGGATGAATACGGGAGAAAGGATGGCAAACGTCGTAAACCCTTGGGGAACATCCGCAAACCGGATGATCCATAATACGATTGTACCTACCAGCAGAAACGTCAGGGGGTATCCGGCCAGGGAAAGGATGCCCGGCTCAATGATCGGCCTGAGCCAGTCTGAAATACCCACCTTTGCAAACATGGCCGTCAGGCTCATGATGATTCCGAAATAACTGATGATATCCCAGTTCACACCGGTTGAAATATCAGGCAGAGTGATGATGCCGAAAATTATCAGGGCGGCAAACGCCATCAGGGCGGCAACCGTGGAAGTAATCCCTGTGTATTTTTCCGTTGAAAACAGAATCAGTGTGATAATCAGAATGATTCCGCAGATGATTTCATTTTTGGTAATTTTGCCCAAGGCCGCATATTGTTCCTTGAACGCAGCCCGGTGAAGTTTAAGGGGTTCCGCCGGTTTGAAGAAGATATATAGCAGAACCAGAAACAATATCGTGATGAAAAACCAGGGGAATGCCATGTACTGAAACCAGGCGCCGGGCGTGGCAAGCACCTTCATTTCAGGCGGGTAAAACCCCATCATGAAAATCCCCCATAACGAACCGGTCTGCCAACCGGTACCCGGCAAAAGCGCCGTTCCCCATGCCGTAAAACAGATCAGGGCCGAGCCTTTGGATCGATCCTGCAGCTTGCAGGCCTCCACTATGCTGATGGCAATGGGCATCATGATAACCATTCTTACCGTAATGGACGGCGTCAAGGCTGAAAGGGCCAGCCCGATAATGAGCCAACTGATGCATATGCTCAGATAACTTGGCTCAAAGGTTTTCAGAACAAAATAAGAAATTCGTTTTCCAAGTCCTGTTTTTATCAGGGTGAATCCAAAAAATAGGGCCGGAATCAACAGCCATACAGCCGGACTGGTGTATCCGGAGGTAACAACATTCAGCGGAAGCTTATAGATGAGGCCTCCGGCAAACAGAATGGCGCCGCCTGCGAAATAGGGCAGCGTGTTGGTCTTGAAAATCCAGAAGGCCAGACAAACAAGGGCTACGCCAACGATTCCATTTCCCTGGGGAGAAAGGCCGGAAAATGGATTGGTGGATATAATGATGATCGCGACCACGACAAAGGCAAATATACTCAATTTTCGCGTGTAACTCATTCATGCCTCCTCTTTAAAATGGATTGGTTTGAGTTTATATGAAATAATCATGGTTCCGGGCCTGTTCCGTCATTCCGAAAGCAGGGCGCGCAACCTGAATCGCTGAATTTTGCCGGTGGCGGTGCGCGGCAATTCCTTCACAAAATGAATTTTTCGCGGGCATTTATAGTGAGCCGTCTTGTTTCGTACAAATTCCCTTAATTCATTTTCCTTTTCGTCGGTCTGCATCTCGCCGTCTCTGAGAACGACAAAAGCCACCGGCTTATCCAAACCGGATTCATTTCCAACCGCAACCACCGCCACTTCATTTACGGATGGATGCGCCAACAAAATATCTTCCACCTCTAATGGAGACAACCAAATTCCGCCGGGTTTGAGCATGTCGTCGCTTCGCCCCTCATACCAGTAAAAGCCGTCTTCATCCTGGTGGAACTGGTCGCCGGTACAAAACCATTCACCCCGAATCGCCTGTTTTGATTTCTCATGCTTGTTCCAATAACCGGGTGTAGTTCCGTCATTTTTTACCCACATGGTGCCGATATCCCCTGACGCCACCTCACGTTCATCCGTATCCAGAAGTTTTCCCTCGAAACCGGGCAACACCTTTCCACAACTGCCGTATCTTACCTTTCCGGGCCGGTTTGAAAGATAAATCATTCCGACATCGGTTGAGCCGACGCCGTCTAATATCTCGACATTAAAAAGATCCCGCCATCTGTCATAAATGACCTTCGGCAGGGCTTCCCCGGCTGAAACACACAACCTGACGGAAGACAGATCCATCTTTCGCCCGCTTTTTTCCATGAAATTCAGAAGCGCCCAGTAAGAAGTCGGCACACTGTAAAAAAGAGTCGGACGGTATTTTTCTATGACGTTCATCACTGTTTCGGGTTCCGGTTTTCTCGGGTTGAGCACGACCGCCGAGCCGGGAATGGAAGGAGCATCCAGTGAATTGTTGCGTCCGTATGAAAAAAATAACTTGGAAGTTGAAAAGGATATATCATTTTTAGTGATGGTCACAACTTCTTCGCAATGGGGCGGCATGAAGTACATCAGATCATGATGCAAATGCACAACGCCCTTGGGGGTTCCCGTTGTTCCGGAACTGTATAACCAAAAGGCCATATCGTCTTTAGAAGTGTGCGCCACAGCCAGTTCAGTAGAAGCCCTGCCCATAATATCATAAAAATCGAGCTGCCCGGCCTGTGTCTTTCCGACAACCACAATATGCTTCAACCACTTGAGCTCGCTTTTGATCTGGCTGAATATCGGCGCCAGCTCGGAATAGGTGATCAATACCTTCGCCCTGCTGTCATTCAAATAATAAATATAGTCGGATGGCGTTGCCAGCATGCTCACCGGCACCGCTACCGCCCCGATCTTTATGATGCCGTAATAGGCACCTATAAATTCCGGGCAGTCAGGCAAACTGATAATGACCCGGTTTTCCGGTTCAACTCCCAAGTCCAGCATCGCATTTCCAGCCCGGTTAGCCATCTCCCCGACTTGCGCCCATGTAATCACCTGGTCTTCGTAATAAATAGCCGCACGATGACCTCGGCCTTCTTCCAGATGCCGATCCAACATAAATGAAGCGATATTAAATTGATTGGGAATTTCTTTAAAAGCCATATGCGCCGCCCCCCCCTTCTCCTGTTTAGTCATAATGTTGTTACCGTTGGTTTGCTTAAAAGCCATTTTTCGACAATAGGGTTCAAACTAATCCTTAAAACACGGTATTATTAAGTTCTCTGAACGAATATAATGTTCATAATTAAAAATCAATAAAATAATGAACATGAATCAATAAATCATGCCGAGACAAGATGCTTTTTATTATACAGTAAATTATCGCTGGAATAGCCATGAATCAGGTTCAGCGATCAGCCGGCGGTCAACGATGGGTAGACCGGATCGCCCAACGCTTTGATGGGTGAACTTCGGCGCCGGTAATCAATTATTCTGGTTCGGAATGCCCGGCCGGTTTGCTCCGGAACAGGCGACCGGTTTTGTCCGGAATTTCCACGCCAAAATGCAATTGTTGATTTTTATTTTTGGATATGGTTAATTCAATCGAAAAGAGTAACTACTCAGATTTACGGACACACAGAATAAATGCTGCTTTGAGCCCGGGTAGATACCGAAAAGGTTGATGTTTCTATTTGGAGAATATACTTCATTTGCAAGCGGGCGGAAAAACACCATTAAAACCTGATGATAAATATCGGCTGAGTTCCCTGGAGCGTGTTTTCGATGTTCTGGAGTGTTTCTCCGATGAAAAACGCAACCTCAGTCTTGCTGAACTAACGAAATTGACGGGATTCAATCATACGTCACTCAAGCGAATTGTTTTCACATTGACCCGACGTAATTACCTTCGCCAGGACGAATCGACCAAAAAATACCAACTTGGATTAAAGCTGTTTGAGTTCGGCGGTCTCGTTTACAAATCGATTTCTCTTCGATCCGCTACGGACGCATTCCTGTCCAGCCTCAGTGATGAAACGGGGCTGACCGTTCTTTTGGGCAATATTCTGGATGGGTTTTTGACTTACCTGGACAATAAAGAGGGAAAAAATCCCGTCAGGATAACCTCCAGCATCGGCATTCGTCGCCCGCCCCATTTTGGAATGCTGGGCCAGACGTTGATGGCTTTTTCCCCGCCATCTGAAGTGAACCGTCTTCTGGAAATTCATCCGCTTCAGCCCTATACCTCTCAAACCATCATCGATCCTGAAATGTTCCAAAAACGGTTGGAAACAATTCGTTCCAACGGCTATGTAATCGAGTACGAAGAAGCCTGGATCGGGGTTATGGGCATTGCCGCGCCAATCTGGAAGCACGGGAGAAAACTTGCCGGGGCCATCGGTATCGCAACGATTATTTCAAAGGCCCGCAACGACCAGGATTTTCTCTTGAACCGCCTTCTGCAAACAGCCGCCAAAATTTCTGTTTCCTTAGGCGGGATCAGCAATCTGGAAGATTATTTTAATTCGACAGGATTTTCTGAAGTGAATCCCCCGATTCAATTATTTCCCTAAAAATCAAATTGATTACCCCGGCCAAGCCGCATTCCGAGTCATAACATTTATAATTTGCGATTAAGTTCAAATCGCTTGCTCTTTTTTCATGGCAAAAGGTGATAGATGATCATTGATTCTCATGCGCACGTTTTCCCCCAACAAAAAGCGCCGGTTATCCTGTCGAAATTATCCGGCCGCGCTGCCATTCCCCATTTTACGGACGGTACCCTTCAGGGCCTGCTGAATTCAATGAAACCCGCGGGTATCCACCTGTCCTTGATCAGCAGAATCACGACCCGTCCGGAACAGGTAGACCCCATCAATCGCTGGCTTTATGGTCTCAGGCGTGAAAACATTCAGCCAATGGCCACGATTCATCCGGATATGCCGGACGGGCAGGATTATTTAAAGGAAATTAAGAAAAAAGGGTATATCGGAATTAAGCTTCATCCGGATTACCAGGGGTTTTATGCCGATGACATGCGAATGTACCCGCTTTATGAGGCGTTGCAGGATCTGCACCTGCCAGTATTATTCCATGCTGGCCTGGATCGTGGACTCCCCCCCCCTTTTCATGCCATGCCGGCACATTTGCTGAACGTCCATCGGCAATTTCCCGAATTGGTCATGATCGCCGCTCATATGGGCGGAGAGGACAACTACGATCAAACCGAGGCATGCCTCTTGGGTAAGGATATCTATCTGGACACCGCTTTTGTTTTGAGGCTCATGACGCAAGAGACCCTGAAGCGATTTTTCCGGATGCATCCCATTGAACGATTTTTGTTCGGGAGCGACAGCCCGTTTACAGATCAGTTCACCGAGTTGAATTATTTACAGAGCCTTCCGTTTCTGTGCCAAAACGACAAAGATAAAATTGCGGGAAAGAATGCCGTCGAATTATTTGGAATCAGGTCATGTTAATTGGATTTATTCGACCTTGACCTTCGTTTTGGCCAAGAGCGCCGAATGGATTAAGAATCCTCACAAAAAATACGGGAGCATCCCTTGATGAACCCGCAAAAAGTCCCGACCACCGTCACTCCGGCGGAAGCCGGAATCCAGTCATTTCAAAAAATTCTGAACTCCGGCTTCCGCCGGGAACCCTTCAACCCGGTTGTTCGGATATATCGACCTTGTTCGTCCGGCCCGCTCTCCAGCAAAAATGGGCTCGTCGGAGATAAAATTCGTATCACGGTTATACCGGCCGGTGGATAATCAATTGGCCGGCCATGTTGTTCAGTATATTTTTGTTGACATTAACAAGGGGGGTTGTTTAGTATAAAATACAATTGTTTTTTATACAGAACAAAAGGCGCCTCGCATGTCAACATTTATGAAAGTTCCGGCGATATATAAATGTTTCGCCATCCTGGAGTTCCTGGCCAAATCCAAGACCCCTCCCGGTATCAGTGAAATCGCCAGACAGCTTGAGTTGAACAAGAGCACGGTCTGCAACACGATCCATTCCCTTGTCGATCTGGGCGTGATGGAATTTCAGCCGGACGGCAAATTTGTATTCGGTCCGCGCTTTTATGTCCTGGGCAACATGGCCGGCCAGCGCTCCGAACTCCTGCAAATCGCTCGCCCGTATTTAACCGCCATCAACGAACACACCAAGCTTTCGGCTTTTTTGGGCATTCGGTCCAACCTCAGCACCATTCTGATCGACAAAGTTGATTCCGCGCTTGAAATCAAGGTGTCTTCGGAAATCGGCATGCAGATGCCGCCGCTTGCCGGTGCCGGGATAAAGGCCATGCTCTCTCGGCTTTCCGGTCCGGAAATCGACGCGATATTATCCCAAAGCGAGCTGGCCCGGTTTACGCCGAACTCCATTGTCAATAAAGCAGAATACAAGCAGGAAATTATCGAAGCCGGACAGGCCGGCATCGCTTTTGACAGGGAAGAATATATTGAAGGCCTGATCGCCATCGCCATTCCTGTTCAAACTTACGGCAATAATATTCAATCCGCCATATGGGTCGTCGGCCTGAAACGGCAAATGCCGGAAAATCTGATGCAGCAGCATGCACAGTATTTGAAAAATATCGGTGAGAAGATAGCCATTCGTTATCAATAAAAAGATTTATTGAGCTAAAAAACAGGAGGGTTGCAATGTCCCATAACACTAAAAAAGTATACAGCGGATGCACGCTCTGCTACCACAGTTGCGGGGAAGAAGTCATCGTCCATGACGGGAAAGTCGTCTCGGTATCCGGGCAGGAATCGCACCCTTTAAACAAGGGGTTTTTATGCCCCAAGGGCCGCGCCACCATCGAGCATATCTACCATCCGTCGCGGTTGCGCCACCCGCTGAAAAAAGACGGAACCGGATTCAAGCAGATATCCTGGGACCAGGCATTGGATGAAATTGCCGCTAAATTTCGCTCTTTAAAGGATCAGTTCGGTCCCTCGGTTTTGGGTTTTTTTTGCGGATCCGTGGGAGTGGAAAATTTCGAAATGGTCGCCCTGACCCAAAGGTTCAAAGCTGCACTGGGATCCGCCAATTACTTTTCCGTGGAGAGCATCTGTTACCGCATGCGGATCCGCTGCCGACAATTGACATTCGGCAGCTATCCAGTTGAGGAACTCAACTCCAACCTGTATGTGCTCTGGGGACATAATCCCGCGGCGTCCGATTTTCCGCTGGCCATGGCCATAAAAGAAAAGCGCAATAAAGGCGCCAAGGTCATTGTGATCGATCCCAAACGCATCGCCATCGCGGATCAGGCCGACATGTATTTAAAAATTCGTCCTGGCACCGACGGCGCCCTGGCCATGGCCCTGATGCATGTGATCATAAATGAAAAGCTTTACGATGCTGAATTTGTAGAAAAATGGACGCTGGGTTTCGACAAGCTGGTGCCGCATGTTCAACCTTATACTCCGGAGTGGGCGGAAAAAATAACCTGGATACCGGCCGAAGATATTCGCATGCTCGCGCGCATTTTCGCCACGACGAAAGGAGCCGGTATCTACCAGGGAACCTGCACCCAGGACCAGCAGGCAAACGGAACCCAGACCAATCGCGCCATTTCGATTTTGCAGACCATTGTGGGCGGCATCAATGTGCCCGGCGGATGGGTGTTAAGCCCGCGGCTGAAGATGAAAAACATCGGTTTGCCGGTCGCGGACCGGCCGCTCGGTACGGATAAATATCCCCTGTTTTATGAGCTTTGGGGACGAACCAGCCCGTACGGCGTCGTATCCATGGTTCCAGAGAGTATACCGGACAAGCTTAAAGCCTTTATGGTGTTAGGCGGCAATCCCGTGGTCACCATGCCGGATTCCAATGCATTTCGCGAAGCTTTTAAACGTCTTGAAATGCTGGCAGTTTATGAACAATTTCACACGGACACCACCAGGCTTGCCCATTACATACTCCCGGCCACGAGCCATCTGGAAGGTTGGAGCGTTGCTTATAACTATAATGTCTGTCATTGCCTGCCATACATTATGGTGCGCGCGCAAGCCATCGAGCCGCTGGGTGAATGCCGCGGCGTTCTGGACGTTTTCAAAGGCCTGGCCCAGCGACTGGATCTGGAGGATAAGTTCCCCTGGGAAGATGAGCAGGCCCTGGCAAGAGATATCCTGCAGCCCTGCGAGCTCGATTTCGACTATCTGACGACAGCAAAGCCCGAAGGGGATTTTTACCAGGAAAAACGGTATGGCAGCAATCCCGGGGATTTCAGAACCCCCTCCGGGAAAATCGAAATCTACAGCCAGGCCATCGCCGATGTCGGATTTGACCCACTGCCCACTTATCGTGAACCGGATAAAAGTCCCCAGGGCAGGATGTGGGAAAAACTTGGCGATAAGTATCCCCTGATTTTATCCACCGGGCAGCGATGGCTCACCAACACGGCCAGCCAGATGCATCATATTCCCTGGTTGAAAAACAACGAACTTTTCCCCAAAGCCGAGATGAGTCCTGAAACAGCCAAGCAATACGGCATTACACATGCCCAGTCCGTTTGGGTGGAAACCGATCGCGGCCAGGCCCGGATGTGGGCATCCGTGGACGATCGCGTCGCAGAGGGCGTCGTATTGGTCCCCCACGGCGGTTCCGGAGAGGAAAACTGCAACTTATTGACGGATTGCCAAAACCGTGAACCCATCATGGGATATCCTACCTGGAAATCAGCCTTGTGCAATATCCGGCCCGCCTGACGGCGAGGAACTTTCAGACAAGACGGGTCTGCGGGGGGAATTTTATAAGCAAATAACCGCGCACAAAAGGATAACAATATGGAAACAACACAAGAGGTTTATACGGATTGCACGCTTTGTTATCACAGTTGCGGGACCGTGGTAACGATCGAGGATGGGCGGGCGGTCAAGGTGGAAGGACTCCAATCCCACCCCCTGAACAAGGGAGAGCTTTGTCCCAAGGGAGAAGCGGCCCTGTCGCACATTTACAGTCCCGAACGGTTGAAACACCCGCTGAAGCGGGTCAATGGCCGATTCGAGCAAATAAGTTGGAATCAGGCCCTGGATGAGATCGCCGATAAACTGTTGCAGCTCAAGACCGCATATGGGCCCCAGGTTCTCGGTGTTTTCAGCGGATCGATCGGCGTGGAAAATTTGGAAATGGCCGGATTGACGCAGCGGTTCAAGGCGGCCTTCGGATCTCCCAATTTCTTTTCGGTGGAGAGCGTATGTTACCGGATGCGTATCCGGACCCGCCAGATCACTTTCGGGAAATACCCGACCGAAGAATTGGATTCAAAACTTTATATTCTTTGGGGCCACAATCCGGATGCCTCCGATTTTCCCTTGAAGCTGGCCCTGGAAAGAAATCTATCGCAGGGATCAAAACTCGTGGTGGTGGATCCCCGCCGTATTCCAATGGCGGACAAAGCGGATATGTATCTGCGCATCCGGCCCGGAACCGACGGAGCGATGGCGCTGGCCATGATTCATGTCATCATCAACGAAAACCTGTATGACAAAGACTTTGTGGAAGCTTATACCATCGGGTTTGACAAACTGGTCGATCACATTCAAAAATACACGCCCGAGTGGGCCGAAAACATTACTTGGGTGACTGCAGATCAAATCCGAAGCCTTGCACGCATGTTTGCAGCAACAAAAGGCGCCGGTATATATCAGGGAACCTGCACGCAAGACCAGACCGCCAACGGCACCCAGAGCAGCCGGGCTTTTTCCGTTTTGCAGACAATCACCGGGAATATCAATGTTCCCGGGGGCTGGGTCATCAGCCCCCGCCTGGCTTTCGGAAACGTGGGCCTCAAGGTCGAGGGCGAGCCGCTCGGCGCGGATCAATTCCCCCTGTTTTTTGAGGTCTGGGGCCGGAAAAGCCCCTATGGTGTCGTTACCGTGGTACCGGAAAGCATTCCGGACAAATTAAAGGCTTTTTATGTGGTCGGCGGCAACCCCTTGATGTCCATGCCGGACAGCAACGCTTTCACCGAGGCATTTAAAAAACTCGAGCTTTTGGTCGTTCACGACATGGTCATGACCGAAACCGCCCGGCAAGCCCATTATGTTTTGCCGGCATGCTCGCATCTTGAAAAATGGGGGGTGGCATATACCTATAATGTCTGCCATTGCCTGCCTTACCTGATGCTTCGCAAAAAATGCATCGAACCGATTCACGAAAGCAGATCCGAATGGTGGGTATATACGGAACTGGCCAAAAGACTGGGACTGGAGGCGCTATTTCCCTGGAAATCCGAGGAAGAACTGGTGCGTTTCGAACTGGAGCCTTCAGGATTGTCCTTTGAATATCTTCTGAACGAAAAACCGGAGGGTGGCTTTTATCAAAACAAGGGTTACGAGATGAGCAATAATTTATTCCCGACGCCGTCCAGAAAGATTGAAATTTATAGTGATGCATTGGAACATGTCGGTTTTGACCCCTTGCCGACCTACCAGGAACCGCTGCGAAGTCCCATGAGTGCGGAACAGGCATTTTTAGAAGAATATCCGTTAATACTCAGCACCGGCAACCGAAACTATTACTATACCCATAGTCAGCATCGCAATGTCAAAGCACTCAGAGATCAGGCCCCTGAACCGGAAATGGAAATCGGTATGGAAACGGCAAAAAAATACGATTTAACATCAGGGGACATGAGCATCATCAAAACCAACCGGGGACAAGTAAAAATGAAAGCAAAGGTTGATGACCGGATTTCGGAAGGCGTGGTCTTTGTGCCGCATGGCTGGCCGGAAGATGCCAATGCCAACCTGCTTACCGACGTGACATGCCGGGAATGCATCATGGGGTATCCGGATCAGAAATCACTCCTGTGCAATATAAGCAGGGCCTGAGCCAGTCGTTCTGAACGGCTGCCTGCGGGATTCCGCTTGGTATGACCTCATAAAAAGTATTCTTCCCCCGGGAAAGCACATTTTTTTTCCCGGGGACATTTTAAAGAATATACATCGACTTATCATCACCCGAATGGAGCGCCCCCAATGGCCATCATTTTTTCTGCGCGTGAAATTGCCGAAGCCGCGGTTGAAAAGGAAATCAAAAGAAAAGGATTTTATGCAACCGTTTACGAATTGAGCACGAATAAAGACATGAAAGACCTTTTTCAATTTCTGACAGAAGAGGAAGACAGGCATGTCGCAGCCTTTGTGAAACTCCGGGACGATCTGCCTGCTGAAATACGGCCCGAAGAGTACAATGAGGACATGGAGGCTTACATGGATTCCGTCATTGACGATCGCCTCTATTCCCATATCGATTCAAAGGATTTTGTACAAAAAGCATTGAATGCCGGGGATGTATTCAGTCTGGCCATCGGTTTTGAGAAAGATGCGATTCTATACTTCAGAGAATTTTTGCCTTTTTTAACCGAGTCGGACCGGAAGGTCGTAGAGGAATTGATAGAACAGGAAAAAGGTCACATCCGGATGCTTGCGGATTTGCAGAAACGGACGGCTGAATAACCATAGAGCGCCGTCGGACCACGGGGTCATCGGCAGACGGCGAAAAAGGTATAAATTATTTCGATTCATTGGATGCGCGTTTGATAAATAACCGGGGAAACGCGATCGCTTCGGTTAAATGGTAAGCTGCCTGCAGATAGGATGTCGGACAAAGCGGATAGCACTCCTTGCAATCCCAGCATTCTTTGGCAGCCAGTTCCGGAATGAAATTTATCTCTCTTCTGCCGCCTCTGTCAACAAACCCGATAACGTTTTTTTTCTTTATTTCCGCACAGTATCTGACACATAACCCGCAAAGAATGCAAAACATCGATTCTTTTTCAAAACGATCCGGGTCGGCCCGGTACGCTTTGGCCAGCTCCTTCAACTCAACGGAATCCGGCGCATGGGCCAGCAAAAACTCCAGAATCAGTTTGCGAATTTTATCGACCATCTCGGACCGGGTTCTTACCACCAAATCCGGCTCTACCGGATAAAGGCAGCTCGCAACAAGTTTTGACCTGCCGCCAGTTCCGACTTCCACCGTGCAAAGCCGGCACCCGCCATACGGGTTTAATTTTTCGTGATGACAAAGTGTCGGAATAAAAATATCCGCACTGCGGGCTGCCTCCAATACGGTCATCCCTTCCCTTGCCTTCACTTCTTTTCCATCCATGTGCAAAATGATTTCTCTCATTTATTGATGCTCTCTCCGGCTTTGGTTTTTGCCTGTTCGTCCGTTTCAGATACCCGACGCTGCCTCAAACTCGTCTCTAAAATAGCGCAATGCGCTTTTCAGCGGGTCGGGAGCGGTTTTCCCCAAGGAACACAAAGAGGCGGCACCCATTACTTCAGATATCTCTTCCAGTTGCGCGACATCTCCAGCCTTTCCCTTCCCTTCACGTATCCTGTCCAGTATTTTAATCATCTGCCGGATGCCTTCTCTGCAAGGGACGCATTTGCCGCAGGACTCATTGGTGAGAAAGTCAAGGAAAAACCGGGTGGCATCGACCATATTGGTATCTTCATCCATTACCAGAAGGGCCCCCGCTCCCATGGGCGCACCTACTTTTTTGAGCGCATCAAAATCCAGGGGGGTGTCGATCAGACTCTCGGGGATGGAACCTCCCATGGCGCCGCCAAAGTGCAGGGCTTTGAGTTTCTTTCCATTGGGAATCCCCCCACCGATGTCATAGACAATCTCTCTGAGCGTGGTCCCGAAAGGAACTTCAACAACCCCCGCATTCACGATATTGCCGGACAGGGATATCATTTTTGTACCCTTGCTCCGCTCCGTTCCGATACCGGCATACCATTCAGCGCCTTTGTTGATGATCTGCGGCACGTTCGCCCAGGTTTCCACATTGTTCAGATTGCTGGGCCTGTCCCAGATACCGCTGACCGAAGTGCGGATATATTTGGGTCTGGGCTCCGGGTTCTTTCCTTCGATTGACCGCATGAGTGCGCTGGACTCACCTGAAACGAATATTCCTACATCAAAATGCACTTCGACATTGAAGCAGAAGCCGGATCCGAGAATGTTTTCGCCCAAAAGCCCATATTTCTCAGCCTGCGCCAAGGCGCGATAAATATTATCCTTTAGTCGCGGAGAATCGTGACGGGTGTAGATAAAACCCCTTTGCGCGCCGATCGCATAGGCGCCGATGATCAGGCCTTCCAGAACGATATGCGGATTTCCCGTAAAGATGGCCCGATCCATATATGCCCCCGGCTCTCCCTCATGACCATTGACGATCACATACTTTTCTTCCGCATGCGCATTCCGGGTCGTCTCCCACTTCAACCCGGCGGGAAATCCGCCGCCTCCCCGGCCGCGCAGGTTGGCTTTCTTTATCTCTTCAAGAACCTGCTCCGGGGTCAACTCAAAAAGAGCTTTGGACAGAGCCGAATATCCCCCCCTTCGCAGATAGTCATCGATGCGCTTGGGATCAATTCTCGTGTTATCGCCGATAAGTTGCCGCATCTGTTTCTTGTAAAAAGGGATTTCAGGCAGAAACGCCGTTTTTTCCCCGGTATTTGGGTCGGTATAACACAGCCGATCGATCACTTCCTTGCCGATCACGGTCCGGGAAACGATTTCCGGGATGTCCTCCGGAGTTACCTCGATATAGCAGATCTCTTCGGGATAGATAACGACGCTGGGCCCTTTTTCACAAAAACCATGGCAGCCGGTCTCCCGGATATCAACCTTTGTCTCCAAGGATCGTTTCTGGATCTCTGCTTCAAAGGCGCGGATAACCCTCTCGTTACCGAGGCCGATACACCCGGTTCCCGCGCATATCGCAATACAAGGTCCGTGGGGATCTACTTTTGACAGGATATCGTTTTTGAGTTTTTCCAATTCAGCAGCAGAATTAATCCTTGGCATAATCTTTCCTTCAAACGTAGCTTTTCAATACATCTTCCACCTTGGCGGAGGTTAACCTGCCGTGGTGCTTCCCATCGACAATGATCTCCGGCCCCAGGGTACAGCAGCCGAGGCAATTGCCGCCTCCCAGGCTGAAGTTTGAATTTGCGTCCGTTTCACCGGACCGGATTCCGACCAGATCTTCAAGTGTTGCAAGAAGATGCGACGAACCCCGAACATGACAGGAAGTGCCGGTGCACACATGAACTTCATGCCGACCTTTGGGCGTCAAACTGAAGGTTTTATAAAAACTGGCTATTTGCATGACCCGGCTTAACGGTACGTTCAGTTTTTCGCCAATCTTGTCCAATATTTCTTTGGGAAGCCAATGATTCTCGCTCTGAATCTCCATCAGTACATGAATCAGCGAACCGGGTTTGCCTTGATGCGCGTTTAGAATCTGATCGATTTTGTCGTTGTCCAGGGCGGATGTCCGAAGCGCCTTCTTCTCCTGTCCTGTTCCGGCATCTGCGCTTTCATCATAGGCTGCGCCAATAAGATTCTGATTTTCATCGAATCTGCCCAGGCCCTGTCTGGCTGAAACATTCAGATGCCTGGATACTTCAGAGGAGCTGATCCCCAATATCTTGGAGATTTCTCCTGTTGAGCGGGGTTTTTCCCTCAGGAGCGCCATGATTTGGCTTATTGCCAATTTATCCGCGATTAATTCGTCAAACAGTCGATTAAACTCCGAACTGGCAAAAAATTCGTTATACGCATCTACCGATTTAACCGGTAGTCTCAATCTCTCCCGTTCCACCAGTTTTATGTAGGGGACAAGATTTTGAACCGCTTCCAGTTTGCTTTTTAACGCATTTTGATCCACCCCTTCGCCAAGAGGCCCCAACGCTTTAACTTTCTTTGAAAAGTCATTCATTACTTCGGCGAAGCGGCTTCCCTCGGAGGCGGATACCCATTCAAGCCGCAGCCTTTCAGGGTTCACGCCTATCAATGCCAGTATTTTTCTGCAAAGATGCATCGTGCTCAATGCAAGGAAATTTCCTTCGGTGATATAATGGCATTCGCCGGGCCAGCAACCGCCGATAATCACCCCGTCCTTCCCACTTAAAAAGGCCCGGAGAATAAATGACAGGTCGACCCTGCCCGTGCACATGACACGAATGATCTTAACATCGGGTGTAAATTGTTGTCTGGAAACTCCAGCCAGGTCCGCGGCGGAGTAACCTCACCAGTTGCACAAAAAACCCAAGAGTCTGGGTTTAAACTCAAGTCCAGTAGCCATTTTTATCTCACTTCCCCGGCAGTAATCACTGCGCCATTCATCATTGGAATTCCACAAAGTCGACAACCGCCGCAAAGCCCTGAGCCGCTGCGTCAATTTGGCGAAGGTTCTGCTTAAGCCGCATCAATCTGGCAAAAGATCTCTTCATCGGTATAATGCTTCAGAGAAATGGCCCCCGTTGGACACCTTGTGTTACAAAGGCCGTCTCCTTTACAGAGAATCGGATTCACTTTGGCCTTTTTGCCTTTTGCCGTATCACAAAACGCTATGGCGCCATAGTCGCAGACGGAAATACATGCCCCGCAGGATTCACACGCGCTTTCATCGACTTCGCATATGGCGCCGGAGGCCACGACCGAATCCTTTGTTAGAATGGTTACCGCCCGGCCTGCGGCTCCGTAAGCCTGGCTGATCGTTTCCGTGATATGCTTCGGATAGTGCGCTGCGCCACACAGGAAAACGCCTTCAGCGGCAAAGTCAACGGGCCTTAATTTTACATGGGCTTCCTGGAAAAAACCGTCCGGATTCATGGCGACCTTAAATAACCGGGCGATATCGGAACTTCCTGCAGAGGGAATAACAGCGGCGGAGAGAACGAGCAGATCGCTGTCTATTGCGAGCCGTTGACCTAAAATCGGATCGGGAACGGTCACCCGCAAAATGGGCCTGCCATCCTCAGTAACCGCTTCAACCTGAGGCCTATCCTCCGGCTCCCAGCGGATGAACCGCACCTCTTTTTCCGCCGCTTCGCGGTAAAAATCCTCTCTGAACCCATAGGTTCGCATATCCCGAAATAGAATGTAAACATCCATTCGGGGATTCATCTCTTTGAGCTTCAATGCGTTCTTTATGGCATGGCTGCAACAAATCCGGGCGCAGTAATTTCTGTCTGCTTGTCTGCAACCCACGCACTGGATCATCACCAGGCTCTCGGCGGCAGTCAACCTCTCGTCCCCATGGGTGATTTGCGCTTCCAGCTCAAGCTGGGTCAGCACCCGATCATTCTTCCCGTAAAGGTATTCGACGGGTTTATATTCTTCGGCACCCGTTGCAAGGATGGCCACGCCATGTTTTATCTTTTCCGTCCTTCCCTCGTAGTTCACCGTTGTGATGAAATTTCCCACATAACCGGCAGCCTCCGTGATGGCGGCATGGTGGAATACCCGTATCAAGGAATGCCGATAGACTTTTCGGATAATGTCGTTCAAATACGTTTGAACATCCAGCCCTTCCAGGGTGGTGTGAATTCTTCGGGCCATGCCCCCCAGGTCATTATCCTTTTCCACCAGGTACACCTTAAACCCTTGCTCGGCAAGGCTCAGGGCACTGGTCATTCCGGCGATTCCGCCACCGACCACCAATCCTGCCTTGTTGACCGGAAGCTCGAATTCCTGCAGCGGCTCCAAACGGGCGGCCCGGACAACCGACATCCGGACGATTTCCTTTGCCTTTTGGGTGGCATTTCCCTTTTCCTTGGAATGGACCCACGAGCAATGCTCTCTGATGTTGGCCATTTCATAGAAATATGGATTGATTCCTCCCTCACGGCAGGTGTCCCTGAAGAGCGGCTCATGGGTCCGGGGGGTACAGGCGGCGACAACCACGCGATTGAGTCCCTTTTCGCGGATCGTATTTGCGATTTGCTGGGCATTGTCCGTGGAACATGCAAAAAGACTTTCCTGCGCGTGGACGACATTGTTCAGGGTAGATGCATATTCAACCACCGAAGGAACATCCACCACCCTTCCGATATTGGCGCCGCAATGACACACAAAGACCCCCACCTTGGGTTCTTCTTTTGAAACATCCCTTTCCGCCGGATAGATTCTTTCTCTGGCCAGGTCCCCTCTCCGATAGGAAAGGAGCTGGCTGCAGAGGGAGCCGGCGCCGCTGGCACCCATAACCGACTCCGGAATATCGATGGGTCCCTGGAAGGCGCCGCAGGCAAAAATTCCCTGGCGCGTGGTCTCAATGGGATTTAGCGGATTGGTTTTACAGAACCCGTGAGAATTGAGCGCGATGCCGAACTTGTTCGCCAGGCCCTTCACATCGGCGGGAGGGGTCAATCCAACGGACAAGACGACCAGATCGAATTCTTCTTCTTTTACGCCGTCATCGGGTGTTGCGTATCGAATCGTTACATTTTTGGTTTCCGGGATTTCTTTTCCGACCGATACGTAGCTTCTGATAAAGCGGACCCCGGAAAGCTTCTCCGCCCTTTGGTAGAATCGTTCGAAATCCTTTCCAAACGCCCGGATATCGTTATGGAATATGGCCGCATCAAGCTCTGCGTCGTGGTCTTTGGCCAAAATCACCTGCTTCTGGGTATACGCGCAGCATACCGCCGAGCAATAGCTGTTGCCGCCCGCGATCACCTGCCTGGAGCCAACGCACTGAATCCAGGCGATCTTGTGCGGATGCTTCTTGTCGGAAGAGCGTCTTATCTCACCTTCATAGGGTCCGGTGGAACACAGCAGCCGCTCGAAGTCCAGGCCGGTAAGCACATTTTCCATGACGCCATAGCCATAGTCACCCCTGAGCTTGGGGTCGAACACTTCATAGCCCGGAGCCATGATAATCGCCCCGACCTCTACCTGCAGCATCTCTTCCTTCTGGTTAAGATCTATGGCTTCATTCTTACAGACGCCCACGCAAATGTTGCATTTCTCGTCTTTAAGATAAAGACAGGTTTCAGGGTCCACATACGTAATCAGCGGAACCGCCTGCGAAAAATAGATGTGGATGGCTTTATTCATCGATAAGTTTTGATTGTATTTATCAGGAACCCTGACCGGGCAGAATTCAACGCAGGTGGTGCAGCCCGTGCATCGATCTTCGATAATGTATCTGGGCTTTTTAATCAAAGTTACCTTGAAATCCCCCGCTTTCCCTTTGATGTTTTCAACTTCTGTGTATGTCAGGATCTCTATATTGGGATGTCTGCTGCATTCAATGAACTTGGGAGATTCAATGCACATGGAGCAGTCATTGGTGGGAAAGGTCTTGTCAAGCTGGGACATCTTGCCGCCGATGGCCGGTGATTTATCAACCAGGTAAACCCTGAAACCCGTATTGGCCAGATCAAGCGCGGCTTGAATCCCACTGATCCCCCCACCGACAACCATGACGTCTATCAGATTATTTTTCTCGGGACTGTCTACCGACAGCCCTTCAACTGGTTCTTTTTCCAATTTTATCCGTCCTTCTTGGGTTTCCACGGGTCCCTAAATCGCTTCCTGGATAATTTCCGTGATGTCCTTAACCTCCAAAAAATTCTCATACGCCAGGTTCAACCTGCTTTCCTCAAAATTGGTGATGCAGTATGGGCAGGCGGTGGCCAGCACCTCGGCCCCGATCTCCCTGGCTTGCTGTAACCTGATGTCGGAGAATCTTTCACCCTTTGGCGTGTCCATCCAAATCCTGCCGCCTCCCCCGCCGCAGCACAGACTGTCTTTGCGTGCATCCGTCATCTCAAGGAGATCCAGGCCGGGTATTTTTTTCAAGACTTCCCGGGGCGCATCATAGATGCCGTTATGTCGGCCCAGGTAACACGGGTCATGATACGTCACTATCTTCCCATACTCCCGGGTGAACCTGATTCTGCCCGCATTGACAAGTTCGAATAGAAATTGAGAAATATGAACCACCTCAAAGTTTACCTTGAATTCGGGATACTCGTTTTTGAAGGTATGGTAGCAATGCGGGGAGGAAACAAGGATTTTTTTCACGCCGTTTTCAATAAATGTTTTGATGTTTTCCCTGGCCAGGCGTTTGAATACTTCCTCGCTGCCCGTCTTTCGGATGCTTTCTCCGCAGCAATTCTCCCGGGCGCCCAAAATCCCGAAATCGATTCCTGCCCGGGTAAGGATGTCGGCTGCGGCCGTGGCGACCTTTTTCATTCTGGGGTCAAAGCTGAGATAGCAGCCGACGAAATATAACACCTCCATTCCCTCGGTGAACGGTTTTACGGGCAGGTCTTTTGCCCAGTCCGCGCGCTTTTTCCTTTCAAACTGCAGGGGGTTGCCTTCGGAAATGAGGCTGGCCCGCGCGGTGCGGGCGGAACGGACAGAAGCGGGAAAAACATCATAATTGGAAGCAACCCTGCGCAGGGAAACCCCCACATCTATCTGATTTACGCCTCTTGGGCAATTCTGAGGGCAGTTTCCGCAGGTTGTGCAACGCCATATGTCTTCACCGTCAATTTCGGTCAGACCGAAGGTCGCCTCTCGGATGATCCTGCGGATGCTAAAGGTCCTCACCCGGTTCCACGGGCAAACCGTGTCGCATTTTCCGCATTGATAACAATATCTGAAGGCATCTCCTCCGGCATCCATGACCTCTGCGATGACTTCTTTGAAGGGGGCTGTGGTTTCCACGGTCTTTATCGATCCTCTTTTCTTTCGCCCGGGTGTATTAGCGCTTGGATAATCGGGAAAAGGTGTCCATCAACTTTTTCAAACCATGCTGTTTTACCAATGACTCGTATGCCATCTTCAACTCCACCCGTTTCTCTTCTTCCGTGGCGCCGTCTTCTTCCACTTCCTCCACTCGCTCTTGGTAAGCCAGGGCATCAAATTTGCAAGCCTGAACACACATCGGCTCTGACAGCGGGGGGACATCTTCACACATGTCACATTTCAGAGGAAGGCCGGAGTCGGGTTCCTTGAAATAATCCCTAGATGGGCAGGAGGCCGGGCAGAAAGCACACTCGGAGTATTCCTTTCCATTGATGACATAATGGTTTCTCCCGTTGCATTCGGCTTGCGTATAGTCACCTGCGCGGATCGGTACATACACATCCCTCAGTTCATCCATGAACACCCTGATCCGTGCCCTTGCCGGATTCAGGCTGCTGTACCTCGGCACAGCGTGAAAAGCGGAGCAGACCATCTCGCATGACCGGCAACCCGTACATTTATCAATATCCACTTTAATTTCTTTTACGATCTTTTGTTTTAACCCGCCCTTCACGGCTCCCCCCCTTCGCTTTATTTTTTCTCTGTTGCCGCCGGCGTACCCTTGGCGGATACGGTTTCATTCTCCGACAGTATCCCCCGATTCAGGAAATCCTTGCTCACAAAGCCAAGGCCCAGTGCGTCCAACGTTTCTTTGGTAGGGATCCCTTCTTTGTTCCAACCCTTGAATTGATAATAGTCGTCCAGCAACTTCTGCTCCATTTCTTCGTTTCGCACCGCCCAGTGGTCCTCAGGGGGCCTCTCATCTTTTCTCCGCAAGCCTCTCCGGTTATTAATGGCCCTTACCAGCGTCCGATTTCTTTGAAAAACATTCCACAGCTTTTCTTTGTCCATCTCGATACCGGCGGCAAGTGCAATGAGCTCTGGTATGTTATGGATGTTATAAGCGACATCTCCGCCAAACTGCCCTCTGAACGAGGATACGAATCCGCACAGTCCGGTGGCGTCATCAATATAGTGCATGGCTTCATTCCAATCGACAATGTCGCAGAATGCCTGATTGGACATGACATCGCGTTTTTCCCAGTTCAGGAAATACTCCTTGAATTTATCATCCGGCGGCGAGGTCCAATTTTTGACGAATTCCTCTCTCTCCGCCAAGGTGGGAAGGGGATCTTGGGGGAAGGATCCTTCAATCTGGGTGATACTCATCTTCTCACCCGTGGCGATCATCAGAAAATAGGCCAGATTCACCTTTCCCAGCTTGATCGGCAGTTGTTCAAATTTCTTGGTGGTATTATGATCGTATTTTTCCGCGCCTTTTCCGATCCGGCGGGCTGCCAAAGAAACGCCATCGGCCAAAATATCGCCGATGCCTTCCCGGCGAACAATTTTTTCCAGCAGGTAGAAAAATCTGTCCCCACTGTCCGCCGGCAGTCCCGGCATGTCTTGATCCGTTAAAATTCCGGCTTCGTAAAGCTCCAGGGCAAAGGCCATAACTTGCGGCGTTGAGTAAGAGTCCAGTCCATACTCCTGGGCAACGCCCAGGATATCATACGAAAAGTCCAGCTCCTTGAATGCCGCCATGTGATAGGTGTCTTTTCCGTAACATTTATAGCCAAACCGTTTCTTTCCCGGCCAGTTAATCACATTGCGGCAATTCTTCGAGCAGTTATAGCAGCTTGTTTGTCGGTCCATGTGATCATATTTCAGCTTCCGCCATCTTTCTTCAAGCTCCTTGCTCCAGAAATTCTTTCTCCGCGTACGCGCGTTGCCCCAGGCAAAATGATTGTGATGGAAACTGTCATCTTCATCGTAGGCCATCCAGTCCCCGCATCCGTCGCTTCCGGCAATCTGTTTATGCAATTTGAGGCATTTCTCAAAGAGCTCAGCCGGCCGGGCGATATTGATGTCCTTTGTTCCGCGGACAGCGATTGCCTTCAGCCGTTTGTCTCCCATGATCACGCCGACGCCGCGCGCCGCGCTGGAATGACCGTGATCAATGGAAGCCGTATAGACCCTGTTTTCACCGGCCAGGCCGATTGCGGCCACCTGGACCTTGCCGTCCTTCAACTCTTTTTTCAGCAGGTCCCCGGTCTCCGTACAGCCTTTGCCACGGAGATGCGTGGCATCCCGAATTTCCACCCTGTCATTGTTTATGTACAAATAAACCAGATCCGGGGCCTTGCCGCGAATGATGATCTGGTCATAACCGGCATGCTTCATTTCAGGACCGAAAAAGCCTCCCATCAATGAATGGGACATCAGGTTTGTCTGGGGAGAAAACGTATTCACAGCAACGCGGTTGGCCCCCGGAACGGGGGTGGCATTTAAAAGACCGGCGGTGAATATCAGCAGATTATCGGGAGAAAATGGTTCAACCTCGGACGGAACCCGATCGAACAGTATCTTTGCGGCAGTACCCTGTCCCCCCAGATAAAGCTCGGTTAATCTCGGGTCAGTTTCAATCTTCTCAATGCTTCCCCGGGATAGATCAATTTCTAAATTTACCCCTGTCTCTCCGTACCTCATTTTTAGCCCCTCTATATCTGTAATCTTTTGAAAATGACGCAAACAATCTTTTTTTCCGCAAGATCGTTATACCGGTGACAAATACTTTCCTTTTCGACATCAGACAATACGATGGTCGCCGTAGCCTCGGCAAAAGTCCGGAGTTCGCCACCCTAGTTCCGAGTCTCATTCATTTGGCTGAAAGATCCTGAAATCATCGAAAAGCGATGATTGATCTCCTTAACGCTGTTTATGAGGAATTGGGCAATTCGCACCGTAACATCTTCCCGAAACTCTTGTTTGAGCCCTACGGCCCATATGGCTGCCTGCAAATCCTCACGTCGCGTTTTAAGCGGAACGGCCAGAGCGATAAGCCCTTCGATGTATTCTTCCCTGTCATAGGCAATGCCGGTTTTCTTGACACTCAGAATCTCTTTTTTATAGGCTATCTTGTCAATAATGGTCATGGGCGTGTATCGCTTGGGAGTGTTTTTAGACAGGATTTCATCAATATCTGCTTCGGGTAGCTGCGAAAGAAGGGCTTTGCCGGCAACCCCGGCTAAAATCGGAATTCTCATGCCGATTTCAGATGATATCTTGATCTTATGCGCCCGATCCGCCTTATCAACGATAATGACTTCCTGGTTTGAAAGAATACCGAAAAAAGTAGACAATTTAAACTCATTGTTAATGGATTCCAGATAGGGATGCACCGTCTGGATCAGCTCAGAGCCTTCGGCAGCAGCTCTGCCCAGGATAAACAAGTGCGGTCCCAATCGAAAGAGACCGTCCGGCCCTTTCTCAAGTATATTGAGATCGTTCAGCGTATGCAGGATGTTGAATACCGTACTTTTATTCAGATTCAGATTCCTGACGATTTCATTGAATCCAAAGGGACGTTTCGCATCCGCCATCAGTGCCAAAATGGAAAAGCATTTTTCAATGGCCGGAACCCTTTTATAATTCAGTGACATGCTACCCCTTATCAGATTTTTGAGCGATGAATTAAAACAAAAGAGTCAAGATTTACCTGCTGCAGCCCGCAGAGTGGTCTTTATAGAGACCACTTGGTCTCAGTATTTACCCATATGGTTCTGCTTTGTCAAGAAATATATGACGGAAGCGCTCGTTTGATGCGTCTTGATTCATTCAAAATGCTTTTAAAAATTACCCGCAGAATCAATCGACATCGGCCAAACGGAAGCATTTAGAAATTGGTTCCCTGATTTTTTTCCTTGACGGAACAAAATCGCTTTGGTTAATATAGAGATCATTATATCTACATAGAGACCATATCAAGATGCAACATATTGGAAATTCCACCTTATGATAAAATCTTGAATTTTCAAGCCGGCATCAATCAATTTCGACAGTTAGTTGAACAAATGTAAACAACCCGATAGATTGAGGTGAACAAATGAGATACGCGGAGACGGGATATAATCTGGAAATCGATTTGGCGACCGGAAACATTGAGCGCGTGGAAACAGATCCGAAACTAATGGAACTTCATCTTGGAGGCCTTGGCACCGATGTCAAAATGATGTGGGATAGAGTCCCCCCAGAAACCAAAGCGTTTGATCCAGAGAATCTGCTGATATTCAGCAGCGGTCTTTTATGCGGCACCCCTGCTTTTAGCGCCAATCGAACCTTGGTTGTGACAATTTCTCCACAGACGGATTTGCTGGCATATCCCATGATGGGCGGATTTTGGGCGGCGGAATTGAAGTATGCGGGTTATGACAAGGTGATCTTTCGCAATAAGTCCCCAAAGTTGGTGTATATATGGATAAATAATGACAAAGTGGAAATACGCGATGCCTCGCATTTGAAGGGTAGGGGCGCGCTTGAAACGCAAGACCTTATTCGAAATGAGTTGAAGCAGCCCAGGGCCCAGGTGGCCGCTATCGGCCTGGCCGGTGAAAATCGGGTCTTCATGGCTTCTATCGAGCAGTCCAGATCGAGTGCCAGCAGGCTCGGAACAGGTGCTGTTATGGGAGACAAGGGAATAAAGGCTATTGCTGTTCGGGGAACAAAGGACGTATACATTGCCAACGGTGTTGATTTTATGGCACATATGAAGGAGTTGGCGGAATTTGTAAAACACCGGAACGTCAATCCCCTTCCGGAGAAAAATATAATGGCCATTCATACCGGGGTCGGATCGCCGCAGGCGATGAAACACGTTGATGAGAAGTGGCACACGGAAAGTTTCGCCTGGGGAAACGCCCGCGTCCGGAGGAGAGATTTTTGGACCAAGGAAATCGAGGAGAGTTGGAAGAAGACTCAAAAGAGTGCGATAATGCGGTTTATAAGCTGTTATAACTGTCCGCAGCAGTGCGGGGCATTAATTTCCTACAAGGATGTTCCAAGATACATGATGAAATGCTTCTCGAAACTTTCCTATCTCTTCGCGGCTTTTATTGATGACCAGGATTTCAGTTGGCGAATCTGTCAGCGTGCGTTTGAGTATGGATTGGACTCATTTTCGACCCCGCAAGTGTTGGCCTTCGCTGTTGAACTCTATGAAGCCGGCATTCTGACGGATGCGGATTTTGAAGGATGTCCATCCGATAAAGAGGGGAGATTCTTCTGGTTGCTGGATAGAGTCGCCCGGCGGGAGGGAATTGGAGATGTTCTGGCCAACGGCGTTTATTGGGCAGCCCGAAAGATCGGTAAGGGCGCGGAGGCTTTTGATCATAATACCATTAAAAAGCACGAGCAGATGAATATCAAGCTGGGAATGTTGGATCCCCTTTATTACCTTATGTACTCGACGAACGAAAAAATAAGCATTACTCAGATGGAGGGGAACTGGCCCCAGTCGTCTTTTCCCTCCAGAGAGGATAGAGAAGCGTGGGTAAAGGATTGGCCCCAGCTTCCCGATGAAAAGTTCAAAAAATATTTCCTGGACTGGGAACCTCGCGGAGAAAACTCATATCCATATTACCCAACCCCTGAAATCTGTTATGAAATCGTGGATTGGATGGAAATGGTGCACAACATCGATGACGCCCTCGGTTTGTGTGCCGGTATGGGATCTTTTTGCCTGAAGCCTGCCTATCATATTCACAATTACCCGAAATTTGTTTCAGCGGCGACCGGTATGGATCTGGATGAAGACGGATTAAGGAAAATAGTCAATAGAAGCCGAAATTTACACAGAGCCTATAATAATTTAAGAGGCATGAGGCGGGCGGACGAGAAGCCACCCGAAGACCACTGGAAACATAGGTTCCCGGAGCTTGAAGAAAAGCTCTTATCCACCTATTACAAATTCAAGGGATGGAATAATGACGGTATTCCTACCCGGGAAAGATTGCTGGAATTGGATTTGGGCTATGTCGCCGAAGAGCTGGAAAAAAGAGGGATATTAAAAGATGGCAAAGATTGACGCACTCGTAAAAAGTCAAAATTGTGATGGCAAAGAAAAAAGTTCAAGATCAAGGCGCG
>JBBIPX010000019.1:0-38713 GCA_037442625.1 Desulfobacteraceae bacterium | reverse complement strand
TCGTCGTTGCGGCGTACCATAAGTACGCCTCACTCCTCAGGATTTGCGCGCCTTGCCTGCGAACTTTTTGCAAAGGCGTCCAAATTTTGACTTTTTGCGAGACCATCAACATTCAATCTTAAACCCATGATATGGTCGATTTTATGCTTGACAATATTATATCTCAAGAGTAAAGGAGGGCTGACTTTTCATGACGAGGGAAGCGGCCGTCATGTTTTCATGATTGCTGCATTGATACGTTCCAACCAGTTAAAACGAAAGGTGGTGGTTGTCTCTTTGGACAGTCATAGTTGCAGCAAAACACTATTTTCATCCTTCCAGCGTTAACCGGTCCCTACATCTTTCCCGACTGCTTCCGCTGGATGATAGTTTTTTCCGGCGGAGAGAATCAGCTCAAAATACACGTTACTCTCCCAAGGTTTAATCGGTATTACGCCTTTCCCATGAAACGACCGAATCATGGTCTTTTTGCAGAGGCGATTTTATTCTTCAATCCACTTATGATGGACCTTTCCGAAGCCGTCAAAGATCACCGATGAGAGAGGTGCTCCGTGTTCAATATTTCCAAACTTTACTACAAATTTCGCCAGGTGTGGAAGGCGATCAGGCTCTTTTTCATCATTTCCGGCCCCGGCATTGTAGTGATGGTTGCCGACAACGATGCCGGAGGTATCACCACATACGCTGCCACAGGCGCTAAATTCGGTTACAGCATGATCTGGTTTCTGATTGTCCTTGTGCCTGTGGCCTACTATATCCAGGAAATGACGGTCCGGTTGGGTGCAGTAACAAAGCGGGGTCATGGGGAGGCTATTTTCGCCGGATTCGGCGCCTTCTGGGGCTGGTTCTCGCTGATTGATCTGCTTATCGTGAACTGGCTGACGCTTGTTACCGAGTTCATCGGCATGACATCCTCTCTGCGGATATTCGGAATTTCTCCGGTCCTTACGGTTATCGGCGTTTGCTTACTGATGGCGATCATGGTGCTTAATGGCCGATACTGGACATGGGAAAAAATCGCCCTGGTTTTCTGCGCCGTGAACCTGATCTATATTCCCGCAGCCTTTATGATCAATCCGTCGGTCCATGACATCATCCACACGGGACTCAAGCCCAACCTGCCGCCCGGGGGGTTCAATAACGAGTATTTCTTTTTTCTCATGGCCAATATCGGTACCACCATTGCACCGTGGATGCTCTTTTTCCAGCAGAGCGCCGTGGTGGACAAGGGGATGAAAGAAAAAGACATCCCCTGGGGCAAGTTCGACACCTTGATTGGATCGATCATGACCGTTGTCGTGGCGATTTTTATTGTTATTGTTTCCGGCACGATTTTAAAGGGCGTCAATATCGACGATGCGGCACAGGCTTCCCAGATATTGATGATCACCAACAAATACGCAGGCACCTTTATGGCGATCGGACTCTTTGATGCGGGTCTTCTGGGCGCCATCTGCATCTCTCTGGCCAGCTCATGGGCCTTTGGCGAAGTCTTTGGATGGGCGCACTCGCTTAACAACAAGATCAAAGAAGCTCCCTGGTTTTATGCCAATTATTTTCTGTCCCTTTTTACGGCAGGCGCAGTGGTATTGATTCCCAATGCTCCCCTGGTCTTGATCACCCTTTTTGTCCAGGTGATCGCCGTAACGCTGCTGCCCGCCGCGCTGGTCTTTCTCATATTGCTTCTGAACAACAAAAAGACCATGGGAGAGTATACCAACTCCCTCTGGCAGAATATCATCACAACGTTCATCGTGGTGGTGATCGTGGTTCTTTCAAGCCTTTACGGAATCAGTACACTGTTTCCGAATCTGTTCAAATAAGGAGCGCGGATGCCATGCTGAAAGATTTCTTTCTGAACAATTTTTTCAAAATCCAAGAGATAAACCGAAAATATGCCAAACCCAGTGTGGAGATGTCCGGATGGGTCAGGTTCTCCCTGCTGATGCTGCGTCTGTACCTTGTTTTTCTGGTCGGATTGCTGATTTACAAATTCACTACCCAGGTCTGACGGGAGATGCGCCATGAACACCTTTGTGAAAGATAGCACCGACCAGGAAATTTTTTTTCTGAGCGATCTGATTGGCAAGCCGATACGATTCAACGGCAAGAAAGTCGGCAAACTGGACGATCTGCTGATCATCGAGCACAGCAGGCTTCCCGAGGTGACCCACATCATCGTCAGCAGGCCTTTTGGCCACAAGTCACTCATGATACCGTTCAACCGGGTTTCCAATTTCAGCCGGGATGCCGTCGTTGTAAACATTGAGTCACTGGAAAACCATGAAAAAGAGCCGGAAGAAAATCAGCTTCTTTTAAGGGATCATGTCCTGGATAAAAAAGTCATCGACCTCGATGATAACGATATTGATATCGTATATGACGTAAAACTGCTGCTGCGGGGCCATCGAATGTTTGTCACCGATGTGGATTTCAGCAGATACGGTCTGTTTAAACGGCTGGGGTTGAGATATCTGGCGGATTTTGCCTATCATCTGGCGGATGTTCTCAAAAAAGAGACCGTTTCCTGGGCCTATGTTCAGAGACTTCCGGAAAAAATAGGCAGTTTCAAGGGAAACGTAAAGCTGAATATTCTGAAAGAAACGTTGCCGGAAATCCATCCGGTGGATATGGCCGATATCCTGGAAGAGTTGTCGGAAGATCAGCGGATGGCCATTTTTAATGAACTTGAGACCGAGCACGCGTCGGACACTCTCGAGGAGGTTGAGCCGCGGGTTCAGCGCACCATCATTTCATCCCTGTCCAAGGAACGGAACGCCGAACTGGTCGGAGAGATGACCCCGGCTCAGGCGGCTGACGTGCTGGCGATACTGCCGACACCCGATGCGGAAGAAATTCTTGATCTCATGGACCCCGAGGATGCAAAACAAATTGAGACGCTGCTGGAAAAACAGGATCACACCATCAGTGACCTGACGACCGACCATTTCATCTGCCTGACGCCCGAAACCCCGTCAGCAGTTGTTATTGCCGATTTCCGCCGTCTGGCGGCGGATGCCCACGTGGTGGACTATCTATATGTCACGGGTCCGGAAAACAAATTATTGGGCGTCGTCAGCCTGGATGAACTGCTCATGGCTGAACCGGGAACCCCCCTGGCCGATATTATGAAAACGCAGGTGATCAGTCTGGATGTCGGCAGTTCCATCAGCGATGCGGAAGAAAAATTTACCCGTTACGCCTTTTCCGCACTGCCGGTGACGGACGCAGACGATGTCATCTATGGCGTGGTGCCGTTTCGAGATATCATGAATCTTGAACACAAGTTTGCATAAGGGAAGGTCAGACTCCGGCATGCCGGCAGTGTCGATTCGGATGACCTGTTGCCGGTCAGGATCTATCCTGCCGACTCAAAAGGTTCAATGTGAATCATAACATTTCCGAGATCGGAAATCCGGCTTCGCAGCCCTTTTTCAAGATGTTCTGTAAAATCGTGGGCGTGCGTCACACTCAATTCGCCCGCCAGTGTGCAATGAAAAGACAGGCAGAGCTCTCCCCCCTCATAAATGCATTCCACTTCGTGAGGATGGCAGGCGATTCCTGAACGGGCGCAGACTTCTTCCACAATCCGCAGAATTTCCAGTTCGTTTGCCTGTGAAGTCAAACTGTCTCCGTCGATGATAACGGGCTCCAAGTGGGTATTGATTCTGCTTAAGGACGGAAAGGCTTTCCGGACCGAATCTTCAAATGCGGTTGCTCTCGCGTGCGCCTGTTTCACTGTGAAGTTATCCGGTATGCCAAGGTGAAGTTCCAGCAAAAGATGGTCTTTGCTATTTCGAATCCGAATATTGTGTGCCGACAACTCCTGACATGCCGCAAGTACACGCACGGTTTCAAGGGTTCCGTCCTCATCGGGATCACTTGGGTCCATGTGAATCATGATGTCGGCATCGGGCAGTGCAAGTTTATTTCTGACGGCCTGTTTTGCTTCATGAGCAATTTCATGGCTTCTCTTTAGGCACGTATCCCGCCCGATCATCAGCACCAGATCGGCAAACACTTCAGGACCACTTTGCCGAACCCGCAGTTTTTTGACTTTCATGACACCGGGAACACATGCTGCGGCCTCAGATACATCTTCCGCCAGCCGGTTGGACACACTGTCCAGAAGGGCTTCGATCGTCTTTTTCCCCATATTAAAGCTGATATAGAGGATAATTGCGGAGACGCCGAGGGCGGCAACGGCATCAGCCTTTGCAAGCCATTTGATGCCGCTGTGCTTTGAGAACCACACGGATAAGAGCCCGGCAATAACAACTGCCGAGGACCAGATGTCCGTTGAAAAGTGGAGGGCATCCGCTGCAAGTGCTTGGCTGCTGTATTTTTCTGCCATTTTAAACAGCATCCGCGATCGCGAATAATCCACGACAATAGAGGCACCCATTACAATAAATGCCCAGATACTGGCATCTACCGGAACGGTATGATAAAATAGCCTTTCAATTGCCTCATAGATGATCCATATGCAGGTAACAAAAAGGAGAATGGTTTCAAAGAGGGCGGACAGGTTCTCTATTTTCCCATGGCCGTATTGATGTTTCCGGTCGGGGGGGCGGCCGGACAGGCGAACGGCAAAAAAGGTCACGCCAGCCGCAACCAGATCAAAAGCTGAATGAAGCGCTTCGGCAAGTATGCCCAGGCTTCCGGTAAGAAGGCCGACAACGATCTTCATCCCCGTCAGAAAAAAAGCGGCAAAAACGGAATTGAGCGCAGCCGTTCTTTTTTCACGATTCTGCATTTCTTTGGCGGTTTCTTCTGCCAAAGGCTCTTCTTTATTCTTCTGCATCATCACTCATTGAACCGTTTTCGAATTAATATGGGATGTTATCAGAATGCCATTTGTCAGGATCGGGTTTTACATGTACCTGTCTTGAGTCGTATCCGCTCAATATCATTTAAGAACAAGCCGGATTATCGCAGCAGTCACGCAGCGAAATCCGGAGAGCAAATTTTTCAGGAAAGTCTTTAGATGCGGCTATTATGGAATTTCTAATGCTCAAGTCAAGTATAAAGCAATCGTTTATATCGAATGTGTGGAGATATGGGTTAAAATTTGATAGACTTATAAAAGCGATGCGGATCTGCTTTGCGGTGCCGTATCAGTAAATAACTTTTAAAGATTGACGGCATCGTAAATAGTCCGGATGCGCGCGTTGCGCTGCATCCTTCGTCATTGCGGCATACCACAAGTACGCCTCATAACACAGAAATTGCGCGCCTTGCCTGCGAACTGTTTACAAAGCCGTTCGAATTTTGACTTTTTGCGAGGCCATCAAGATTAAGTCGGTATCAAGTTAAATCGTTATCCTTCGTTGTGCTCAAGCCGGACATGGTGGTTATTGGAATGTCGCCTTACAGGCTTTTCGTGACGATATCATAAGGAGCCGACATCGTGTTCGATAATCTTATTCATTTTTTAAGCCGCACCGGTCCTTGGGGCTATCTTGTCTTTTTTGTTATCGTGGCGCTGGAATGCCAGGCATTGTTCGGCCTGTTCATCCCGGGTGAAAGCCTCGTGCTGATAGGAGGATTTTTAGCGGAACAGGGGATATTAGATCCGGGCGTTCTCATACTCGTGATTGCCGCAGCGGCAGTTCTCGGCGACAGTATCGGCTACGAACTCGGTCGTTATCTGGGACTGGGGTGGCTGATACATCATGGGCGGAGGTTTGGGCTTCGTCTGGAGCAATTGGACCGTGTGGATGGTTTCTTCGCGCGTCATGGCGGCAAGGCCGTTTTTGCCGGCCATTTCATGCATTTGATGCGGGCGCTGATGCCATTTGTTGCCGGAGCCTCCCGAATGCGCTACCGGAAGTTCCTTGCCTTCAATACAGTGGGCTGTATCGTCTGGGCAAACTTCTTCGTCATGCTCGGCTACTCAGTTGGAGCAAGTTGGCGCGTTGCCGCGAATTGGATCCATTTCACCAGCGTTATCATTGTTGGCGCCATACTGTTCGTAATCGCGATGGGCTGGCTTTGGCGCTGGTAGGTACAGTACGAAACCCCGATGTATCGTCTGATTAAGATTATCGGCTCTTGAAAATGCACGGATCCGTCTCATTGCCCACAGACCGCCACCTGCCCCGCATGAGGGGAAAAGGCTCCCGATCGTATAAAATTGATGGTTTTTCTTGTAAAAACAATTTATAATAAACCAAATGCGCAGAGGGGCATGCCTTGCCGCCCTGACGTGATCACAGCAAAAGAAAGGAGTGGCATGTACTGCCGCCAAAGAACCATTGCCAGAGACGTAAGCTGTTCCGGCGTGGGCGTTCACTCAGGCAGGGAAGTCAACCTGAAGATTAAGCCCGCGCCGATCAATCATGGCATCAAATTCATCCGGACGGATCTGCAGGACGCCCCCTGCATCGCCGCCCGTTTCAACAGGGTTGTGGACACAAGCCTTGCAACCGTGATCGGTGTTGAGGGCTTTATCGTGTCCACCATTGAACACCTGATGGCCAGTTTTTCCGGGCTGTCCATAGATAATGTCCTGGTTGAAGTCGATGCGCATGAAATGCCCATCATGGACGGCAGTGCGGCGCCTTTTACCCGGATGATTCTGGATGCGGGCATCGTGGAGCAGGATGGCCCCAAATGCGTATTTGTAATCAAAAAGCCCATCATTCTTGAAAGAGACGGCAAGTCCGTATCCATTTTTCCCTTTCCGTCTTATAAAATCACCTGTTCCATCGAATATGACCATCCGCTGATTCAAAGCCAGACATTTTCGATAGAGGTGACGGACCGGATTTTCGAAAAAGAGATCTGCAGCGCCCGAACATTTGGTTTTTTACATGAAATTGAATACTTGAAAAAAGTCGGCCTGGCCAGGGGCGGGTCGCTCGACAACGCGGTCGTGGTGGATAAAGAAAGCGTGCTGAATGCGGGCGGACTCCGGTTTCAGGATGAATTCGTCCGCCATAAAATTCTGGACTGCATCGGCGATTTTTCGCTGCTAGGGCTTTCCATCGTCGGACATATCGTCACCCACAAATCCGGCCATGCTTTTCATCATGCCTTTCTGGAGAAATTCTTTTCGGAAAAAACTTCCTGGGAAACGGTCGTCATTGCGAATAACTGCGAGAATAACGGGTTCAATGCCGGTTGCCGCCAAGATTAGACATGCCCTGCCGAACCGTTTGGCGGTAACAGTCGGGGCCGTTCTCTTGAATTTGATTTTTCTGATTCGGACCCCGTTTGCGGCGCCGGACGCCACCCTCTCAAACCTGATCGTCACCAACACCAGCAAAGAGCTTCTGGTTTATCTGAATGTCGAGGGCGCCTTTCGTGAACAAACCGTCACCGCCATCATGAGCGGCGTGCCCGCCTCGTTTTCATTTTTTATCAAACTCTATCAAAAACGCTCCATGTGGTTTGACAAGGCCATCGCCGATATTGAAATCACCAACGCCATCAAATACAACAACCTGAAAAAGGAATTTGTGGTGGAGCGCTCCTGGGAAAACGGCCGGATCCGAACCGCCCAGACCCTTCAGGAAGCACAGAAATTGATGACTGAAGTGGATGGGCTGAGAATCATCAGCCTGGACAAGCTGGAAAAAGGCATGCAATATCAGGTCAAAGCCAAGGCCAAGCTCAGCAAACTGACCCTCCCGTTTTACCTGCATCATGTGTTTTTCTTTGTTTCCCTCTGGGATTTTGAAACCGACTGGTACACCATCGATTTCATTTATTGAACAACGGCTGGAAACCGGGCTCGTTTGAAGAATCCGTACCCATTGCCGAAACGATGTCCTTCGGCTTTTTGCGAAGCCATCAAATTTGACGCACTCGTAAAAAGTCAAAATTGAGATGGCAAAGAAAAAAGTTCAAGATCAAGGCGCGCAAATCCTGAGGAATGAGGCGTACATACAGTACGCCGCAATGACGAAGGATGCAGCGCAACGCAGATATTGGACTTTTTGCGAAGCCATCAAATTTGACTTGAAATATACCCCTAAAGCCGTTAATGATGGCATAGTGACAATCGCTGTTTTGTCCCGATGATTTCAGAAGGTTGAGCCGCAACCAACTCATTTCAATTCTTCCCGCTTGCACAAGGGCAAGAATGTCCTTGCGCAATAACCATGAATTTTGAGAGGCGCCCATCGGGGCAGTCTTTTGCAGTTTCCGGGTCATTTGCGGCTGAATCGTTTGCGGGGAAGGTTATGAATAACAGCAGGGGGGGGCGTATTGTCAGAATCAGGAGGCACGTATATGGCATGCATTCGTATCAGGCAGATCATTTTGAAGACAGGGCGGTTGCTGCTGCTGGGGATGGCGCTGCTTCTGGTTGAACAGATTCAGCCCGCAAGCGTTCTATACGGCGCCGGTCCCCACACAAAAAAAACGACGCAATCCCTGAAAGATTCAAGCGCGTCATCCAAAAAAATTCTTTCAATCGGTTCGGATATCACCGCTTCTCCAACCGATGAAACAGTCAACATCGTCCTGTCGGGCAATTTCCCTCCGGAAGCTCAGGTGATCGAAGGCGATACCCCGAGAATCGTCTGTGATTTTCCGGATGTCCGCATGGATGGCACCATCCAGCGGACCATCGGCGTGAACGGAAAATATGTCGTGCAGATTCGGACGGGAATTCATCCGCCGCCGGATCCAAAATCCCGGATCGTTCTGGATCTAGTGCCCAATCATGACTATGAGGTGGAACAGTTGTTTTTTGAAAACGAAAATCGCTATTCCTTGGTTATCCGGGAAAAAGCCAAGGAGTGAGGGGGGCTTTTATTTAAAATCATTTCCGCGGTCATCCTTGATGGCAAAGAAAAAAGTACAAGATCAAGGCGCGCAAATCCTGAGGAATGAGGAGTACATACAGTACGCCGCAATGACGAAGGATGCAGCGCAACGCAGATATTGGACTTTTTACGAAGCCATTATCCTTATCGACTGAAAGCGCAGGGGCACTGGAAGGGGAGGTCAAATGGACAACGGTCGAACCAACTCATTGAACCATCACCTGTTTGCGGTCAAATCCGGAAAACGTTGCTTTGAAAATGCGTTTCAGGGCGTTGCCAGAATGATTTTGAATGACGAGATCAGCAAAGTGGTCGTCAATGGCAAAACCACTTATGACTTCGGCATCTTTCGTTCCGGCAAAAAACACATCATCGGCATGTATGATGAGCTCAACAGTTTCGTCTCCTATGTCAAGGATGCGGCCGAAGGCGGCTCTTCCAAGGAAATGGCCTATGTTCTCGTCGGTGAACCCGGAAACGGAAAAACCTTCTTTGTCGAATTCCTCTGTACGAAATACCGGCAGTTTCTGAATCTTGAAGAAAACCGGAAATATTCCTTCCGATTTATCCACATGGACAGACCGGGAACCTACGGCAAGATAGCCGCCATCGAATCCCAGACCTACGAAGATCCCGTGATTCTGGCCATGAATCTCTTTGACGACCCGGATGAAAACAAATCCTATCTGTCCCGGGAAATCGGCTTTTCGGACGGTGAAATCGAAACCCTTTATGACAATTACCGGCCGCTCGGCGCCTGCACGGCTTACATGTGGAATGATATCCGAAGCCATACCGCAGGCGAGATTTCCGAAATGCTGGATTGGGTTGAAATCATTCCCGTCCCGCTGATCGAAAGCCTGGGGACCGTTACCGGGAAATATTCGGCCAAGGACAAAATCACCTCGTCCGCGGTCGACCTTCTCGGAGAGGAATCCATTCAGCGTCTGATGCATATCAGCGACACCCACAACCCGTACCGGTTCGATCTGCGGCGCGGCGCGCTGGCAAGGGTCGCCGGCGGCGGCATTCATTTCAGCGATGAAATATTCAAGAACAAAAAGGATCTTGTCCAGGTATATCTGGGGGTGATCCAAAACCGCACCATTGAAATCGACGGATTCAAATGGCCGATCGACACCTTGATCATTGCAACCAGCAACAATTCCGAATTCAACCGCTTTCTGTCGGAAAAAGAGGAAGCGCCCATCGTGGATCGCTGCCGGCTCAGCTATGTGACGCACAACACCAATTACCGGCAGCAGAAAGAGCTGACGGCCTACGCCATCGGCAGCGAAACCCGCACCACCCTGACCCGTGAATACCTGCACCAGGACCCCAACCTCAATTACGCCACATCCGTTGCCGCCGTGCTGTCCAGGCTGCCGCGCTCCGAGAAGCTGACGCCGGTTGAAACCATGAAGCTGGCCGCAGGCGAGGTTGCCGGAGAAAAAAGCATCAAGGCCCTGGCCGAAGTGATCGACACCCTCAGCCAGGATCCGGACATCACCAAGCGGTTCGGCCAGAAAGGCCTTGGCCAGCGCAATGTGGGCAGATCCATCCAGCTTCTGGTTGAAAGCTCGGAAACCAACGAGGGGCAGTGCATGTTCGCCTATGACGTGTTTCGGGCCGTCGAGCGGATCATTCTGGACTATGTCGGCGACGCCAATGACAGGTCCAAATACCTGGAGGATCTCAAGACCGCCAAGGGGCTTTACCGCGAGCGCATCATGACGGAAATGTTCAACGCCTACATGGATGAACCGATGGCCATTCGAAAGGATGTGATGAATTATGTGAACATGATCATCGGCATCGATGCGGAAAACCTGGGCCCGGACAAAATGTGGAAATACAAGGATCCCCAGTCCGGAGAGCTGAAGGCCCTCAAGATCGACGAGCGTTATATCAACAGCGTGGAGGAGCGGATCGGTCTTAAAACCCGCGAGCAGCGGGAAACATTCAGAACCTCCATCCGCAAGATCTACGGCCAGAAAATTTCCGTTGAACCCAATTACGATTTCATGGACAACCTGGAACTGGTCAAGGCGGTGACCGACGTGCGCCTGAAATCCGACATCGCCGGCGCCGGCAGCCTGATCGGCGCACTGGCCAACCGGACCAACGAGGAGAATCAGAAACTGCATGACCGGATGATCCAGAGCATGCTGAACAAACTGGGCTACTGCAAAACCTGCGCGCAAAAAACCATCGAATACTTCTGCACCCAGGAAGACGAGAAATAACATCCACGGAGAAAGATTTCATGGAATCTGAACCGGATGAACGCGTTGAGCGGTTAAAAGCCCGGGGACTCACCCGGGAGCAGGAAAAGCGGATGCTTGCGGAAACCACATCCGGCCCAAACGACCACTTCCTGCCGGATGCGGACACCCGCGCATTGCAGGAGCGTCCGTTATCCATATACGGATATCACGATCTTTTGGAGTTGCAGCAGATGCCGGATTTGCAGACCTGCCTTGCCAATCAGCTCCGCTCGATCGATGAACTTCTGGAAAGGGACAGACTCCGGGAAAAAGACGGATTTCCAAGGAAAATCCGCGTGGGACGCCTTATCAAGCCGGGCAAGGGCGGCAAGGACAAGGTGGTTGTGGTTCCCACGACGGTTGAAGAAAAACTGATTCATGACAATGCGTTCAAGGAATTGTCCCGGGATTCTTCGGACGGCGGCTCCGGAGACGGTGAAGAGGGAGAGGTCATCGGAGAGGAGCCCGTGCGGCCGCAGCAGGGCAGCGGCGCGGGCCCGGGTCAGGGAGAAGGCGGCCCCCATGAAATGGAGTCGAGCGCGTATGACCTGGGCAAGATCCTCACGGAAAAATTCGAGCTTCCCAATCTAAAGGAAAAAGGCAAAAAACGGTCCCTGACACGCTATATCTACGACATGACCGACAGGCACCGGGGATTTGGCCAATTTCTGGATAAAAAAGCCACGCTTAAAAAAATTCTGGAAACCAATATCCATCTGGGAAATGTGACGGATATCGCTGATGTTGATCTGGCCGCATTTTTGATTTCCCCGGCCGATAAGATATACCGGATCCTTTCCCGGGAAAAAGACTATGAGTCCCAGGCCATGGTGTTTTTTCTGCGGGATTATTCCGGGTCCATGTCCGGAAAACCCACCGAGCTTGTGGTCGCCCAGCACGTCATGATCTACTCCTGGCTGCTCTATCAATACGAGAAACAGGTGGAGTCCCGGTTTATTCTCCATGATACGGAAGCAAAGGAAGTGCCGGATTTTTACACGTACTACAATTCGCAGGTCGCCGGCGGAACCATGGTCGCCTCGGCCTTCAGGCTGGTCAATGAAATCGTGCTCAAGGAAAATCTGGCCCGGGATTACAATATTTACGTGTTTCATGGAACAGACGGCGACGACTGGGACATCGACGGCAAGGAAGCGATTCCGGCCATTACCCGGATGCTGACATACGCCAGCCGGGTGGGAATCACCATCGCCGAACACGGCGCGGGCGTTCCCGGCGCAACGGAAGTGGAAAGGTATCTGAAAAAATCCGACCTTCTGAACACAAAAGCCGATTTGATCCGTCTCGATACCATGAATAAGGACGCGGATGAACCCCGGCTGATCGCGGGCATCAAACGCCTGATTTCCTGAACGGCGATACTTCCCCCTGGCGGATGGTATCGCTCACCGCCGGGCCTTGCGGCCCCGAACAGGGGATTCAACGCTGCATGCCCCGGCAAATCCGCGCTGTACTGAAATCATGAGGAACACATGGAACTCATCGATCAGCATACCAAAAAAATCATGGAAGGATGCAAGGAAAGGGCCAGGGAGGCAGGCCTTCGGTTTGAGGATGAAACGCTGGAATACATCGTCACCAACCGGGACCTTCTGGAGCTTTCCCCGAAAATCATGATCCCCACCCTGTATGATTACTGGGTGCATGACGTCGAGGTCCTGAAGGAAAAGGGCAAATACGAGCTCTATCCCGCAAACCCCTATGAAACCGTCATCAATACGCGGCCGGCCATTTCCTATTATAACGACAACAATCCGGACTGGCTGAATGTCATGATTTTTTATCACGTGCTGGCCCATATTGATTTTTTTCAGAACAACCTGTTTTTCCGCCATACCCGGGATGATGATTTCACCGGCCAGGCCCTTTCGGACAAACGCGCCATCGCCAAATTGCGAACAGAGAAAAACAGGTGGGTGGACTACGTCATCGAGTTTTCAAGGGGCGTGGACAACCTGGTCGGCTATTTCGATCACCTTTCCAGAATTCACCGCGCGCCGGCCGCAAGCCGGTCCGGCCGACTGGATTATTATTTTGATGTATTTCTCCAGGATGTCAAAAAAGTCAAAATCAATGAGTTCATCCGGGAAATTGAAGCCTATAACGCCTGCGTTCAGACATACGGGGATCCAGGGGAGCAGACGTTCTTTTCGGATGCGGCCCGGAAATATCCCGAGTTCGAGGCCCTTTATATCAAAAGCCGGAACTCCGCCACTGCTGCGGGCGGCGCGGATGTGCTTCAGTATCTGATGGATCGATCGGATTTCGTCAACAAGGAAGAAAACCGGTGGATGCGGCAGGTCATGCAGGTGGTCCGGAACACGTCCCTGTTTTTTCAACCGCAGATTCGAACCAAGATCATGAACGAAGGCTGGGCCAGCTACTGGCACGAAAAACTGTATCTTCAGGATGACCGTATCCGGAGCCACGAGATTGAGTTCGCCAGAGTCAACGCCGGGGTCACTTCCCTGCCCCGGGTGGGGCTTAACCCTTATGCCCTGGGCATGCGCATCTTTCACTACATCGAAAACATGGCGGACAAGGGAAAATTTTCGTACCAGTTTCAAAAATTGCAAAATGAAATCCTGCGGGACCGGTATGACGCCCGGACCGGCAAGGGCCTTGCGACCCTGTTTTATGTGCGGGAAAATTACAGTGATTTTTCTTTTATCAATGCATTCGTGGATCAGGATTTCGTAACGCTCAACAACCTGTTTGTCGCCGGAAGACGGCTAAACGAAGAGCGGATGGTCTGGGAATACTATGTGAAAAGCCGAAAAGTCCGGGACTACCGCAGCATGCTGATGGACACGCTCTATCATCCGCCGTTTATCGAAATCCCGCCGGAAAAGCAAACCGGCGGCGCCCTTTATCTGAATCACCGGTTTGAGGAAAAACCGCTGGTTACGGAATTCATCGCCAACACGCTGATGGGCGTCGAATACCTTTGGGGGGGGCCGGTTCAGCTCGAGACCAGTGAAGTGGTTTCGGTTTCCCCGCAGGCGCCGGTCAGCGACGCGGCCGGCAAAAAACCGAAACCGGATGAACTTCAGGAGCCTGAAATCAAGTGGCAACGGATCGTCTATACCATGGAAAATCGCAAGCTTTCCAAAAAAACGGTAGGTTAAGGCATGGAAAAAATCGTACTCGCCCTTCAGCACCTGGATAAGCTCATCAGCGAGCAGGATCAGCGCCAACCCATCTGCTTTCAGGATTTTATCAAAATCATGTCCGAGCATCCTTCCCGGGTCCTTCGGAATGTTTTTCAGGTGTTTCATGACATGATGACGGCCTATGTGGGCGAAGGGGTCGATGAATACCCGGATGATCCGGAGTCGATCAATTTCGTCAATTATGATTGCAACAAGCTCTTTGTCGAGGGCGCGGACCATCCGTTTTTTGCGGACCGGCTGTTTGCCAACCGCCTGATCAATCAGGTGGATGCGCTCAAGCGGGGTGCGCAGCAGAACAAAATCTACATTTTCGACGGGCCTCCGGGATGCGGGAAAAGCACGTTTCTAAACAATCTTCTGAAGAAATTCGAGGAATACACAAATACCGAGGAAGGCTTCCGGTATGAAACCGTCTGGCGGCTGGTTGCAAAGGATCTTGGCGGATACGTCGAATCGGAAAACATTCCGGTCATGGACCGCATGCTGCACCTGCTGGGCCGGTCCCCGCAGAACATTCTGGACCCCTCCATCGAATCCGGCGAATCCGGCGAGCAGGATGAGAAAAAAATTCCGGATGAGTACGGTTCCGGGTATTTTTCAGAGGAATTTGTCGAAGTTCCCTGCCCCAGCCACGACCATCCCATCCTCATGATCCCCAAAAACTACCGCCGGGGGTTTCTGGACGACTTGTTTCAAAATGATGAATTCAAGTGGAACCTGTTTACGGAAAAAGAATATGAATGGGTGTTTCACGACACCCCCTGCACCATCTGCAGTTCCCTGTACGATGCGCTGCTTAAAAAGCTGAAAAGCCCGACAAGGGTTTTTGAAATGATTTATGCGCGGCCCTATCAGTTCAACCGCAGGCTCGGCGAAGGCATTACCGTATTCAATCCCGGCGACAGGCCCATGCGGCAGAACGTCCTGACCAATCCCATGCTCCAGGTCCGCGTCAACAGCCTGCTCCGGGACAGCAATCAGGCCAGATACATTTATTCGCAGTATGCCAAGACCAACAACGGCATCTATGCCCTGATGGATATCAAGTCGCACAATATCGAGCGGCTGATAGAGCTTCACAACATCATCAGCGAGGCGGTTCACAAGGTCGAGGATATCGAGGAAAACGTCAATTCCCTGTTCATCGCGCTCATGAATCCCGAAGACAAGAAAAACATTCAGGATTTTCAATCGTTTTCAGACCGGATCGCCTATATCAACATCCCTTACGTTCTGGATCTTCAAACCGAAGTGAATATTTACCGCAATATTTTCGGCAAACACATTGATGAGTGTTTCCTTCCCAGAGTCCTTCACAATTTTGCGCGAGTCATCATTTCATCCCGCATTAAAACCCGCTCCGACGCGCTTCTGGAATGGATCGGCAGTCCTGAAAAATACCGCCGGTATTGCGACGACAACCTGCAATTGCTGAAAATGGAGATTTACACCGGATATATTCCGCCATGGCTCACGGAAGAGGATCGAAAGCGATTTACGGCCCAGCGCCGGCGAAAGATCATTGCCGAATCCGAATTCGAGGGAATCATCGGTTTTTCAGGCCGCGATGCCATCAAGATATTCAACGAGTTTTATTCCACCTGCTCCAAAGAAGACAGCCTCATCAACATGAACGCCCTGCACAATTACTTCACCAATGTCCGAAAAGACCTTTCCAGATCCATCCCGTCGGGTTTTCTGGACTCCCTGCTTCACATGTACAATTACACGGTTTTGCAGGAGGTCAAGGAATCGCTTTATTATTTCAACGAGGAGCAGATTTCCAAGGACATCCAGAATTACATGTTCGCCGTGAATTTTGAGCCGGATACAACGGAAATCTGCACATACACCGGCGAGCGGATTGAAATCACGGAGGATTTTTTCAGAAGCATCGAAAATCACCTGCTGGGGGCCAAAACCGTTCAAGCCAGGCACCTGTCCTTTCGAAAGGAGGTGCAGTTGGAATACGCTTCCCGGACCCTGACCCAGGAAATTCTGATGGAGGAAAAGTCCGTCACGAAAACCGTTTTGTTTGAAACCCTGCACGAGCGCTATGTCTTCAACCTGAAGGAAAAGGCCCTGGATCCCTTTGTGGACAACAAGAATTTCCGCATGGCCATCAAGGACTACGGCAGCGACGATTTCAAAACTTACGATAAACGCATCCGAAACGATGTGACCTTCCTGATCTCCAATCTCTGCAGCAAATACCGCTATACCCAGCAAGGCGCCAAGGAAGTCTGCATCTATGTCATTGACAACGAGCTGCCCAAAAAATTTGCTGCGATATCCTGACAAACACAGACCCCGGATGCCCTCGCAATTCATGCCGGTTTTTACGTCATTTCCGCCTGTTCGCCTCGGCGCGGCGAAAACTCAATAGACCGTCCGCTGCATTGATACCGTGCCCCTGTCCGTGAAAACCACGCCCTCCATGGCCAGCAGTGCGCGCTTCATGTCGCCGCCCCCCTGATAGCCGCCGATAACCCCATCCGCCCGGATTGCTCGGTGACAGGGAATGATGATCGGAAAGGGATTTTCCGCCAGGGCCCGTCCGACGGCCCGGCTGCCGCCCGCCACCCCGACGTGTCTGGCGATCTTTCCATACGTGCTGACCCAACCTCTGGGGATTTCGTATTCCGCAAGCAGGACTTTTCGCTGGAAAGGCCGGCACACTTCCATAGCAACCGAATCCAAATCGAAAATCTCGATTTCCCCCGCAAGCGCGCGTTGTATCTGGGCCGAAATCCCGGCAATTTCATCACAGGAAAGCGGCCGGGCGTCCGGATAATCCTTTTGAACAATCTTTGCGACCGACTGCCGCCCGTTGTTCAGATACACCTGCCGGATGCGCGGACCGCTCGCCGCGTTCCACCAGACAATACCCATCGGCCCGAAGACCGTTTGAAAAATCTCACTGAAGGGCTGCGCCGTCTTCATATTTTTTTTCCAATCAAGGATTCGCAGAGTTCGGGGCCTTTATTCCGAATCCGCATGAATCAGTTCGATCACCGTTACTTCAGGCGGCGCCAGGAATCGGATCGGCGGCCCCCAGGTGCCGGTGCCTCTGCTCACGTAAAGTGCGCAGCTCCGGGAATAGTGCGTCAATCCGGTCGTTACGGGATAAAACAGGCGGGTCACCAGGTTGAAGGGAAATATCTGCCCTTTGTGGACATGTCCTGAAAGCTGGAGGTCAAAATGTCCTGCACTCTCCGGGGCAACGACCGGGCGGTGCTTGAGAAGCAGGGTGAACCTTCCCGGGGGAGCCTGTGACAAAAGAACTTTTTCAGGAACTTCCGGAGAATGGATGACCCTTTCGATGGCCGGGTCGTCAACACCCACGACGGTTATCACGCCGCCGGCCGTTGACGATTCATTTCGAAGCACCTGAAAACCCGCCCGCTCGGTGAAGGCGACGGCCTGGTCGAGCCCCGCATATATCTCGTGATTTCCCGTGATGGCAAACTTGCCGAATCTGGGCCGGATTTCCCGCAGGCGTTCAGCCAGACCCGTCATCCGGTTGATCTGGCCGTCCACCAGGTCCCCGGTGGAGACCAGAATATCCGGCGAGGCTGCATGGATCCTTTCGATGATCCGCTTCAGGCGCGACTGCCGGACGATCAGCCCCAGGTGTACATCGGATATCTGGACGATGGTGAGCTTTCCGATTGCGGCAGGAATTTTCGGGGTGTTGATGACAATCCGTTCGGTTCCGATGTCGCGGGCTTCAAAATATCCGTATGTGGCCGTCGCCAGTCCCCAGGCAAGCGGCAGAAGCAGCGCGGTGCGGCTTGACGGCCAAAAAGCGGATAAATCCCGGTCAAGGAGTAATCCGGCCGCATGAACCAGTCCACTATAAATATCGACGGCAAGCGCGGCGGAAAAAAAGAGAAAGAAGAATCCCATCCAGAGGTATCCGGTATAGGCCGCAATACGCGCGGCCGCTTCAAAACCCCTGTTTTCCAGTGTCCGGACGAGAACCGGCGCAATCACCATCAAGAGCAGAAAAAGCGCCAGCACGAGGCAAACAGGCATTCCCGGCGAAAGCGCGGCTTTCACTTTGAGAAAAAAATACAGATGGCTAGTGCCGTAAATAAAAAAGAAGATCAGAAAAAACAGGCTCATTTTCACCTCTCCATAAATTGCCGCAGGTTACATTCCGCTTTACCATAAACAGCATAAATATGCGAGCGCGTTTGCCTGCCGGACCCCTCGGGATTTTTTTATCGATTTCCAGGAAACTGGAGTAGAAATGAAGGGTTGGATTCATGCCCTTGTGCAGCGTGAGCTTAAAGCGCGTTGTTTCAATGCCTGGATGAAAATCTGCGCCCATCTTTCCGACTCTGAAAAAATCCGTCTGCTGCTGTTCATTGACAAAAATAATCCGCGAAATATGTTTTGCATGAAAGTCGGCTGTTTTGAACAGCGGCGGGTAATCCCGGGAGAGACGTCCCGGAAAGATCGATTCATGAGGAGGGTTTTTGCCATGGAAACCGAAGAAAAATCGACTCAAAAAAAAGAAACAACTGCCTGTGCCATGGATGAGAAGGACAGCAAGGGGCATACCAACACCTGCTGCTGCTATGTGATGAATCCGGACGGCACCTATGAAGATCCCTGTTTTTATCCGGCGGGCAGTTGCTGCTGAATACATAGCAATCGGCACCATTCGGAGAGAATTTCATGTCAATTAAATCCGGAAACGGCTTGCTGGCGTCATTGAATTTTGACAACCGGTTTACCCGTGAGTTGCCGGCCGATCCGGATACCACCAACCGGCGCAAGGAACGTTGGGCACTGCAGCTCAAGGGCGCGGGCCCCACGCCCTACGCACGCACGGCGGACGGTCTTGCGGTCATCCCTGCGGGAGTTTTTGTGCAGCGAAGCCATATATCATCTGGGGGTGCCGACCACCCGCGCATTGAGTTTGATAGCAACCAGTGAATCGGTTGAACGGGACATGTTTTACGACGGCCACCCCAATGAAGAACCGGGCGCGGTGGTGTGCCGCATCGCGCCGTCCTTCACCCGTTTCGGCAGTTTTGAGATTTTCGCCTCCCGCGGCCTTCGCCTTGCTTCAAACAATGGCCTCCGGGTTATTTATACAAAAAAATTGACACTCGAGACGAAAAAATGCAAAATCGATACAGTCAGTCTGCACTTCCGGGTGAATTCAGTCACTTCCCGGAAGCATGGAAAACCGGGGGCAACCCCAAAATCAGGAGAAATGTATCATGAAAAAGTTTTGCCTGCTGTTTCTTTGCGCGGCGATTGCCGCAGCAGTGGCCGGTTGCGGCATGTCCACGATCAAGCCCAATTATACTTCGACCAATCCCGATCTGATGCGTATCGGCGGAGACAGGCCGGGCGACAAGGAACCGGAGATCGTCAATATGGGGATCTATTGCCTTCAGGTTACTGAAAAATGGAAAGCTGATGGAAAAACGCCGGATGGCCAGACGATCTGGACCAAGGACAGTCTCCGAAAGGCGATGCCCTGCCGGTAAGATCGTTTTGACATGAAATACTGCCCGGGTGTTGACATCCCCTCGAATCCGCCGTGAAATGGTCATTCGGCACTGATTCGAGGGGATGTTTTCATTTGTGGCGCAGGCATCATCTGCCACGATACAATGGACATGATTGAATCCAAAAGACCGGTATTGCTGGATCAGCGAATTCCGGCGGTTTTTTGCAGAATAAAAATGATTTCCGCCATGCCTATCTTGCCGTCCTGGCTGATGTCCGCGTCTTTGAAAGCAGGCTGCGCAGGCGCAATCCCCGAAAGTATCTGCAGGATGAGAACGGCGTCGGTAAGATCAACCGCCCCGTCATGGTTGACGTCGCCGGTAAACTGGTACGCGCTGTTTCTGTATTCAAAGGCCCCCATATCGACCCATGCGCTGCCGTCACCGTTTCCGTCGATGATCCTAACAATGCCGTCATAATCTGTAAAGGCAAGGGCGGCGACTGCATTATCGCCGGCATCGATGCAAGGGGAGTCCGTCGCCAAATGGAAATCCGCCCCCGTCCGGTTGATAAATCGCGGATCTGCATGGATGTCTGCGGCGCCTTGGGTGAGATTGATGTAGTTGCTTCCCGTGTTGAAGATGTCATTTTTTATCAGTGTCGGCGCAACCATGGGCGTTGTGAGGGTTTCAAAAATTCCGGAAGAGTTGAACGCAATGATGTTGTTTGCAACCACGATTCGGTTGGCGATCGGATCGGGAAGGGTAATGGCGGGGGGGATGGATAATGCCAGTCCGCCGCCTTGCTCCATTCCATAAGATGCGCCGGTATTGGCAACAATTGTGTTATTGATGATAAACAGACTGGATGCGGCGTTGAGCGGTGCCAGGGCGTAGATCCCGCCTCCCATCCCGTTGGCGTTGTTGCCGAGGATCAGGTTGTTTTGAATGCGTCCGGCAAGGTTGGATTTGGCGTTTATCCCGGCACCTACACCGCCGGTGGCCCCCGCGGTGTTTCCCCGGATCAGGTTCTTTTCAACGAGAAAATCCCAGTTCATATCCAGGGTTACGGCGCCGTCGGCCGCCCCCATATAATAGCCGGGCATGTTGTTGTAAAAGGTATTTCCCTCGATGATATTGCCGATGATCCGCGGGTTTGCGTAGAGCGAATAGATTGCGGCGCCGAATTTGGCCTTGTTGCCGGAAATGTGGTTGTTTTTCACGGTGGGCATGGACCGGAAGAAAAAAAGCCCCCCGCCTTGTCCGCTGAGACTGTTGATTGTCTCGTTTTCGAAAATCGTATTGTTTTCAATCAATGAATAACTCAGATAAGTGTAGACTCCGGCTCCGTAACCCGTTTTATTGGCGCTGTCAAAGGGGTTTCCAAGAGAGTTGTGTTGGATGATGTTGTTTCGGATAAGCGAAGAGGATACCTGGCAGTAAATGCCCCCCCCGCGCCCTTTGTAGCCCTGGCTTCCGGTCGGCACCTGGCCGCCCGTATAGGCTCCCCCATTCTGTATGGTGAATCCATCAACAGTACTCACCTGATACCCTGCCTTCAGGCAGTTAATGACGGTGGGGATTCCTCCCCCGTCAAGGATGGTGGGATGAGCCGCAATGCTGCGGCTTGAGCGGCTCGTTTCGTCACCGGCAAACCCGCCGTATAAGTATACGAAGGCCGGAAGCGAATTTCTTTCAACATAGGTTCCCGCCGCGACCCACACCTCACCCCCGGTTTGCGCCGCTGCTGCAATCCCTGCCGAGACCGTCCGCTTCGCCGTGGCCCAACCGGATCCGTTCTGGCCGTCGCTGCCCGTGGTGCTGACATGGTAGACAGGGGTCGGCACGCTTCCAACCGTACCGTCTGATTCATCGGCTCCGATATCGACCGCGGCGCCGATGATGCGATCCTGTCCGTCGATATCCATCCAGCCGGCTCCGATGGCGGGTGTATGGCCGGCATTGATGCAAGGCGATCCTGTCCGAAGATGAAAATCGCCGATTTTAAAGTTCGCCAGTAGCGGGTCGGCAGAAATATTTCCGTTGGCGCCCGTCTGATCGGCAAATCCCGTATAGTTCGTGTTTTCATCCCATAACTGATTGCCGTAAACGCTGTTGCTTCGAAACGTGGTTGCGGGGGATTGCGCGTCGCCCTGCTCAAATCCTCTGGAATTGAATGCGACCAGGTTGTTCTGGACAACCGGGCTGGTGGTGATCCAGGAAATTCCGGAGCCGTTGTTGGCAACAACCGTGTTGTTCGTGACGGACGGGATCCCGCCGTGGTCGACGTCCGTGTCCCACAGGTGGATGCCGCCTCCGAAATTGGCTCCGTTGGCTGCGATGACATTGGTAGTGATAACCGGAGCACACACCGTATATTGCAGCGGCGTGTCGTCCACATCCCTTGAAGAGGCGTAAATGCCGCCTCCGTTGCCCATGAAGTCGGCCTCGGCATAGGCGGCCGTGTTCGCCAGAATCATGTTGTTGAGCACCTGGGGCCCGGCATGACCGTAAATCCCGATCCCGCCGCCGTGAAACTCGGATATGTTCCGCAAGATGCTGTTTCGGCTGATAATCGGGGATGCGCGATCGTATGTGACAATTCGTTCCGAACCAACAACGGCGATGCCGCCGCCGGCTTCCACGGCATAGTTGTCAACGATTGTATTGTCGGTGACAACCGCATGGGATTGGGGCGGGGTTATCTTGTAATTGTAGATCAGGATTCCCCCGCCAACACTGCCCGTGTTGTTTTGAATTGTGTTGTTGGTGATAACCGGTGCGGCTCCGGTGACGGAGATGCCGCCGCCTGCCATTGCGTGCCCGCGAATGATCCTGAACCCATCAATACGCATAGCTTGACCGGCGCCGGAGTCGATCGTAACGACCGATCCGGACTCCGGAGGGGTTGGGAACGGGCCGCCCCCGCCATCTATGATCGTTACATTCGCATTCCAGTTTCGCTGGTCTCGGGCCGACTCGTTTCCGATAAATCCGCCGTACAGGGCGACATCCACGGCGGTCTCGCCGACCACTTTGTTTTTTACATGTTCTGCATAGGTGCCGGCCGCAACCCAAATTTCATCTCCCTGACCCGCAGCCGTGACGGCCGCCTGTATCGTTTGCTTGGCGCCGGACCAGGTGGCTCCCGACTGAGCATCATTCCCGTCGGATCTGACATGGATCACAGCCGCCCGGCAAAACGCTGCTTGAAAAATAAATGTTGCCATGACGACGAGAATCAAACCGGTTCTGAAAAGATTGGAATGTTTCATGGAGGACCTCCTTTCTTCGGTATCAATCCGGTAAAGCGGATTACCGAGTCCAGTCATGCCGCATCTGATAACTCCCAACGAGAGAATTCATATCCGGAAAAGGCCATAACCGATAGTCGCTGCCGCGAACAAAAAAGGACCCGTGCGTTTTTACATCCTATCGATCTGAAATCATTGTCGTGAACTTTAGATCACCTCCTGCAGGCACCTATAGAAGTGTTGAGAAACCATATGGATTCCAAATCAAGCCCATTTAATTTACTTCTTCCGGCGGCAAAACCCGGCAAGGGATAAAGGAATGACCGGGAAATTTTCCCATGCAATTTACGCCACCTTCGTATCAAAGATCAAAAACATTTTTCAAAACCGTCCGGATTTTAAGTTTCAATCCCCTTTTGCGTTCAAAATGATTTTTCAGCAGGCATTCGGGCCGAGGCCGCAAAAGCAGGCAAGCCGTGATGAGACCGTACTTTGCAGGTTGCATTTTCAGATGCTTCCCTTTAATATGCAGGCGTTGAATAAAACAGGTCGCATCCCCGAGGATGCGATTCCCCCTTCCCCCCCCCTTTTACTCTCTGAACACCAAGGAGGCCTCATGAAGGAAACGCTGCAACCCGGCATCACGCATGAATTCAATTATCGGGTTCCCCTATCAAAGACCGTTCCGGCGCTCTATCCGGAGGCGGAAGAATTTCAGGTGATGCCGAATGTCTTCGCCACCGGCTTTCTGGTCGGATTTTTCGAGTGGGCGTGCATCCAGGCCCTTAAGCCCCATATCGACTGGCCAGCCGAGCAGACCGTGGGGACCCATGTCAATATCAGCCACGTGGCGGCCACCCCTCCCGGCATGATGATCTCGGCCAGGGTGAAACTGGTGGAGGTGAAAGGCAAGCAGCTTTTTTTCGAGGTTGAAGCCCATGACGCGGCGGGGCTTATCAGCAAGGGGACCCATGAGCGCTTTGTGATCAACGCGGAAAAATTCAACGGGAAACTGCTGCAAAAGATCCAGTCCGTGACGGACTGAAAAAAGGGCTGCCGGAAAAGGAGGGAAAAGCATGCTTCAAAAAAGCGCAAAGCGGCGGACGCTTCTCGGAACGGCTTTGGCCTTAATTGCGGCCTGTATCGCAAGCGGATGCGCCGCAGGCATTACCCGTGTGAATATCAGCCATGAACCCCTTGACCGTATCGATGCCAAAAAATCGGGAACCGTCCTGGTCCGTCAGTTTGTCGACAAGAGACAGGACACCCGGTACATCGGCAATAAAAGAAACGGATTCGGCATGGTGCTCGGCAATATCGGCACGCAGGAAAACGTCAGACTGGAAACGGAGCTGACGAATTATTTCATGGAAGCCCTCAATGAAGCAGGATATCATGCCGTCATTCTGGCTCCGGATGATCCGCTTGACGCCCCGGGGCAGGTAAAGGCGGTTGCGGTCCTATACGGCCGGATCATCGAATTCTGGCTGGATCTGTACATGATGGTCTGGCATAATGTCGAGGTTAAATTAAAAGCGCTTGATCCGTCCACCCAGGCGGTTCTGTGGGAAAGCGACATTCAGGCGGATCAAAAGAATGTTCTGTGGCTCGGAATTTCCGGCGAGTATGAGCGGGTGATCAGCGGCGCATTGACAAAGGCGTTGAACCGGGCGGCGGCGGAATTTGCGGCGGCGGATTTCAATCCGAATGTAAACTGACGGTGGGATATGATTCGAGGAGGCAATAAAAGCTTGCGGCAGGGACGGATTGCCTTTCTCTCCGACTACGGGCTGGCACTGGCATCCACCGGGGTGTCCGCGCTGGCCCGCTGGCTTTTCCCGCTGGCGCTGGCCCCGGCGCCTTACCTGGGCTTTTATCCCGCGGTCGTGGTCTCGGCGGCGCTTGGGGGCGTGGGGCCGGGTCTGATGGCGACTTTTCTTTCCCTGCTGCTCGTCAATTTCGTATTCGGCAGATTCAGCATCCTTGATACCGGCGCCTTGATGCGGCAGGTCATCTGGGTGGTTGCCAGTATCGGCGTAAGCTTGCTGGCAGGGATGCAGCGCTCGGCCCGGAAGCGGGCCGAGCAGGAAGCGGCGACGGCACGCGCGGCCGTACAGGCCCTGAAACAGCAGGCGGAACTAATTGATCCGGCGCGCGCCGAGGTCATCACCCAGGAGATGCAGCGCGCGGTGCGAATGCGTGCGGGAAGGGAAGATGCGGTCGACGACTCGCCCGCCGACCCCAGGCGCTTTGCGCCGGCCATCTCAGGGGCCGTTGTGGCCGCAACGGGCCTGCTTGTCATGATCGGCTGGGGACTCGGCCTGGATACTTTCAAGAGCTTGTTGCCGGGGCTTGCGACGATGAAGGCCAACACGGCGCTCTGCTTCCTGCTTGCCGGGCTCTCGCTGGCGCTTCGCAGGCGGCGCGCGGCGCGGCTGGCCTGCGCCGGAGCCGTCCTTGCGGTGGCGGGGCTGACGCTTGCCGAATACCTGGCGGGCGCGGATTTCGGCATCGATCAGCTCCTTTTCCCGGATGCCGTCGATTCCCACACGGTCTTTCCGGGCCGCATGGTGGATACATCGGCGATTGCCTTTCTTCTCTGCGGCGCATCCCTTGCGCTATCCGGAACGCGAATGACGGCGGGCCGGATACAGCAGGCACTGGCCGTTTGCGCGGGCGTGATCGGCGGGGCCGCCCTGCTTGGATACGCTTACGGCGCCATGGAACTGTACCGTTTTTTCGGCTTGGCCAGCATGGCCGTGACAACGGCGGTATCCTTTATCGTGCTTGCCGCAGGCCTTGTCTTTACGCGCCCCGACGGGCCGGCCGCCATGCTTGCGGCATCAGGGCCGGCCGCCCAATTGATGCGAAAGCTGCTGCCCATGGTCCTGCTGGTTCCGCCCGCCGTCGGCCTGATGATCCACCTGGGACTGAAGCACGGCGCCTACAGCGAGGGAATGGACATTGCCTTGCTGACCCTGTCGATGATGCTGGGGTTTGTCGCGCTGATCGTCAGGACGGCGCACGCCCTGGACCTGACCGACGCCGTCCGGCGTGAAACCGAGGCGCAGCTTCGCAACCAGGCCGAGCTGATGAACCAGACGCGGGAGCCGCTGATCGTGCGTGAACTGGGCGGCGCCATCCTCTTCTGGAACCTTGGCGCCGCGGCGCTCTACGGCTGGCCGGCAATCGACGCCGTGGGCCGGCGCACGCAAAACCTGCTGCGCACCGAAGGCACGCCGCAGGATCAAAAGGATGCGATGCTGCTCGAGACCGGTCACTGGGAAGGCGAACTCGTCCAGACCACCCGCGAGGGCCGGAGCGTCATCGTTGAAAGCCGCCAGGCGGCCATCCGCTCTTCGGACGGAAGCATTCTTGTCCTTGAAAGCGACAACGACATCACCGGGCGCAGGCTGGCGGAAGAACGCGTTCAGGCTTCCCTGAATGAAAAGGAAGTCATGCTGAAAGAAATCCATCACCGGGTAAAAAACAATCTTCAGATCATCTCCAGCCTGGTGAATCTACAGGTGGAAGCAATCAATGATCCCAGCGTGAACGTACATTTACAGGACATTCGCGACCGGGTGCGCTCCATGACTCTGGTGCACGAGAAGCTCTACCAGACCGAGAGCCTCTCCGAGCTGCCGTTCGACGAATACGTGAGAAGCCTTTTGAGTTACCTTAAAAATGTTTACGGCAAATCCGAGACCGATATCCATTTCACGATGGATTTGCAGCCGGTGTCCATATCCATCGAGGAGGCCGTGCCTTGCGGATTGATGCTGAATGAGCTGGTCACGAACGCCATCAAGCACGCCTTTCAGGGCCGGACCCTGGGAACGGTTGCCACGGCGCTGCGCCGAAATCCGGACGGCACCATCTGCCTGAGGGTCAGTGACGACGGCGTCGGCCTGCCCAATGAACTGGACTGGCGGCAAACAAATTCCCTCGGGCTGCGTTTGGTGCAAATGCTGATCAAGCAGATCCGCGGCTCAGTGCAAACCGGCCCCGGCCCGGGAGCGGAATTCCGGATCAGCTTTAAACCGAAAGAAAAACCATCTTGAACCGGCATGCCGGTATCATTCAGGATTGCACATGAAATCATCGATTGAAAATAAACACTTCATAGCGCCAATTGCAAAAGTCCATCGTCGTCATTCCGGCGAAAGTCGGAATCCAGTTCTTTAGAATTTTTCTGGACACCGGCTTCCGCCCGTGAGACGCTTTTAGTGAGTTTTGAAATTAGCCCCATAGTGAAAGAAAAAACTTGCATGAATCCTTCGGATGATAAACATAATCTTACGATCGACCCCTTGCCGAACCCGGACAAAGCCCTGAGAACTCGGGCTGTTGAAAAAATCAAGAATCTGGAGAAATTGCAGACTGAGCCGCCCGGACCTGAGGAAACCCGGCGAATGCTCCACGAACTGCAAGTGCATCAGATCGAGCTTGAGTTGCAGAACGATGAACTGCTTCGAACACAGTTGGATCTGGACGCCGCCAGGGAGCGCTATTTCAATTTTTATAGTTTGGCGCCGGTGGGTTTTTGCTCTGTCAGTAGTCAGGGATTGATCATCGAGACCAACCACACCGTCGCCGCATTGCTGGGTGAGTACCAGGCCGCGCTGGTCAATCAGCCATTCTCCCGTTTCATCTACAGCGAGGACCAAGACGCCTTTTACTTATACAACAAACGGCTTTTTGCGCACAATGGACCCCTGGAATGCGAATTGCGAATGGTCAAAACGAACGGAACGATATTCTGGGGACATTTGACGGCCACCGCCGCACAGGACGGAAGCGGCGCTCCGGTGTGCCGTATCGTAATGAGCGACATCACCGAGCGTAAGTTCCGGGATGAAGGCCGTGAGTTGACGGCGCACCTGATTACACTGATCAATACACCGGGCGATTTCCATAGCCGATTGTCGGATCTGACCGCTTCCCTGCAAGACTGGACGGGGTGCGAAGCCGTCGGCATCCGCCTGCGCTCCGGAGACGACTATCCATATTTTGAGACCCGCGGATTCCCTCCGGCGTTTGTTCAAGCTGAAAATCACCTTTGCACGTACGGACCGGATGGTGAAATTCTGCGCGATCCCGAAGGCAATCCCATGCTTGAGTGCATGTGCGGCAACATTCTGTGCGGACGGTACAATCCTGCCAAGCCGTTTTTCACCGCCCACGGGAGTTTTTGCTCCAACAACACCACGGCGCTTCTTGCCACCACCACCGACGCAGATAGACAGGCGCGAACACGCAACCGGTGCAATGGCATGGGATATGAATCCGTGGCGCTCGTTCCGATTCGCACCGGTGATCAGGTTTTTGGATTGCTGCAATTTAACGACCATCGGACGGACTTTTTCACTTCCGCGCTGATTACCCGGCTTGAAAGTATGGCCGACAGCCTGGCCATCGCCCTGTCGCGACGTCAATCCGAGGCAGTGCTCAGGGAGAGCGAGAAACTTTATCGATCCTTATTCGACAACATGTTAAACGGCTTTGCCTATTGCCGGATGTTGTTCAAGGACGAAAAACCTTATGACTTCATCTACCTTGCCGTCAATGATGCTTTTAAATCGCTGACCGGTTTAGGGGATATTGTTGGAAGAAAGGTTAGCGAGGTGATACCGGGCATTCAGGAGACCGACCCGCAAATTTTCGAGATCTACGGGCGTGTGGCCACAACCGGCCGGCCGGAGCGTTTCGAGATTTACGTTGAGGCCATGCAAATGTGGTTCTGGGTTTCCGTGTATAGCACTGCGCACCGGCATTTCGTGGCGGTTTTTGATGTGATCACCGAACGCAAACGGTCCGAGGAAGTGCTGCTGGAGAGCGAACAGAACTTCAGAACCTTGGCGAATTCCGGCAGGACAATGGTCTGGACTTCCGGGAAAGATAAGCTCTGCAACTATTTCAATCGCGTCTGGCTCGAATTTACAGGTCGCACGCTTGAACAGGAAACGGGAAACGGTTGGGCGGAAGGCGTGCATCCGGATGACTTCAAGCGCCGTCTGGATACTTATGTCGGAGCGTTTGACCTGCGGGAGAATTTCAGCATTGAGCACCGCCTGCGCCGGCATGACGGCGAATACCGCTGGATACTTGATGACGGCTGTCCCCGCTGGGACAGTAAGGGTGAGTTCATCGGTTATATCGGTCATTGCCTTGATATCACGGATCGAAAAATGGCGGAGGCGGAGAAGTCCAGATTCGAAACCCAGCTCCATCAGGCCCAAAAGATGGAATCCATTGGCCGGTTGGCGGGAGGCGTGGCCCACGATTTCAACAACATGCTCGGGATTATCACCGGATATGCGGAGCTGGCTCAGGACAAGGTGGACCCCGGGCAGTCGATTCATGACGATCTTGAGCAAATCCGAAAGGCCGCCGGCCGCTCTTCCGATCTTACCCGGCAGCTTCTGGCCTTTGCCCGCAAGCAGACCATCGCTCCCCGGGTGCTCGATCTGAACGATACGGTGGAAGGGATGCTCAAGATGCTGCGCCGCCTCATTGGAGAGAATATCGATTTGTCCTGGATGCCGGGCAAGAACCTGTGGCAGGTCAATGCGGATCCCTCCCAAATCGACCAGATCCTGGCCAATCTTTGCGTCAACTCGCGGGATGCAATCTCTGATGTCGGTAAAATGACCATCGAGACGGGAAATGTCATCTTTGATGAGGATTACCCCGCCGCTCATGCTGACTATGTTCCTGGAGAGTATCTGATGCTGGCTGTAAGCGACAACGGCTGCGGCATGGACCAGGAAACGCAGGCCCGCATTTTCGAGCCGTTCTTCACCACCAAGGAAATGGGCAAGGGAACCGGTCTTGGCCTGGCTACGGTTTACGGCATTGCCAGGCAGAACAACGGTTTCATCAATGTCTACAGCGAACCGGGACATGGAACGACTTTCAGGATCTATCTGCCCCGCCATGCGGGTAAGTCCTCACAGATGCAGAAAGAAAAATCGGAAAAACCTGCCGCACGCGGCAATGAAACGATACTGCTGGTGGAGGATGAGCCGGCTATCCTGAAAATGACCAAGATAATGCTCGAAAAGCAGGGATACACCGTACTGGCGGCATCCAAGCCGTGTGATGCCGTCAGCCTTGCAGAGACCTACCCCGAAGAGATTCATCTGATTATGACCGATGTGATCATGCCCGATATGAACGGAAAGGGCCTTGCACGTGAAATATCGTCCTATCACCCCGGCATCAAAATCCTGTTTATGTCCGGGTACATGTCCAACGTTATTGCCCATCACGGGGTGCTGGATCCAAGAGTCGACTTCATTCAAAAGCCGTTCTCGATCAAAAACCTGACTGCAAAGGTAAGGGATGTGCTGGACGATGCCAGAAAGACTGATCGACAATAGTTATCCGAATGAGAAGAATCCACGATCCGATTTTCTTAAGGATACCAGAAAGATATATCAACGGAAAACCGAAAAACAATAATTTCTGAAATGAGCAGACTTTTGCAATTGGCGATAGTGATCACTCAAATATATTATTGTAATAATCGATCTATTCATAGTATGAATGTACTTTCATAAGCTGCAGGATGAAGCGTTAGTTATATTTCAATTAAATATTAATCTGCACTGAGCCGCCTTAACAAACCTTTTAGGAGAATTATTCAGTGAAAGAAATGCTTGTGAGCGCTCTTGTTCTACTTTGCGTTGCGACAGATTTCGGTGGATTGAAGTACACACTATCGGCAGATATAGAAAAAGGAAAAGCACTCTACCAAGAGCGCTGTATGATTTGCCACGGTCCCAATGGTGACGGAAAGGGACAAGGTGCTATTGCCTTGAATCCCAAACCTGCCAATTATACCCAAAAGAAGTTCTGGGAAGATCCGAACATCGAGAAAACAATCGCTGAAACGATCATGAAAGGCAAAGGGCAAATGCGGGCTTCGCCCGACCTGACACCGGAAGATATTCAAGCGCTTATTTCATACATGACTCAAACTTTCAAGCCCAACTAAACACATCGGACCAATCACGGTATGGAGGAGTTTGTATGAACAAACGAGCTTTGAATAAACTTATCTCTTTGTTTTCCTTGGTCTGTGTATTGCTGATTTCGGCACCTGAGAAAGCAGGTGCGGTGCCCGGTTTTAAACGTCAAACGGGTCAGGACTGCACTGCCTGTCATACCATTTTCCCTGAATTGACCCCATTCGGGCGAGCTTTCAAGCTGACCGGTTATGTGATTAACAAGACCGGCAAATCCTATCCCTCCTTTCCTCCGATTTCCGCTATGGCCCAATTCTCTTATTCACGTACCGATGCGTCATTGCCCCAGGGGAGTATCCAGGATACATGGTCGACTCACTCGCTCCACTCCGAGAATGACGTACTGGGTTCGCCCCAACAATTGAGCCTTTTTTATGCGGGACAGGTATACGGAAAAGTGGGTGCTTTCATACAGGGCACTTATGCAAACGATACCAATAATATTTTCATGGATGCAGTGGATATTCGTTACGCGAACAATACTACACTTTGGGACAAGGACTTGATTTTCGGTGTTACCCTGAACAACAATCCGACCATAGAGGATGTCTGGAATTCTTCTCCGGCCTTCAGTTTTCCCTATGCCTCATCAAATATTGCCCCAACTCCTGCGGCTGCCACCCTGATTGACAACTCCCTTGCGGCGCAAGTCGGAGGGATTGGGCTCTACGCCCACTGGAACAACATGTTCTACACGGCTGTCTCGGTTTACCGCACTGCGAATAATGGCATCACCTCATTCTTCGGAGCCAACAACACCATTAATACAATCGTAGATGGAGCCATGCCTTATTGGCGTGCCGCTTTCAACTACCAGTATGATGTTCACTCCTTTACCATCGGAACTTATGGACTTTCAGGTAATGTTTTCGCCGGTCCTTTCAACAATATGCCTACGGACCATTTCACTGACGTTGCTATCGACGGGCAATATCAGTACATCCAGGATAGACATACCGCTTCATTACAAGCTACTTGGATTCATGAAGACCAGGATCGATCCGGCAGTTTTTCCTTGGGTAATGCATCCAATCAATCCGACTCCCTAAAAACCTTGAGAATCACCGGAAATTATTACTATAGGACTGAACTGGGAACCCCTGGCGGATCAGTCGGATTTTTTTCCACATCCGGTGACAGCGATTCTTTGCTTTATTCTCCCAATCCTGTTTCTGGGAGCAGTACGGGAAGTCCGGACAGCAATGGCGTCATTCTTCAGTTGGATTACTTGGCGCCCTGGCAATATGCTTACACCAAAGTTTCTCTCCAATATTACATCTATAATAAGTTTAACGGCTCCACTACAGACTATGACGGGTCTGGGCGCAATGCTTCCGACAACAACACTTTATATTTACTTGTCTGGCTTGCATTCTGATCCATTATCTGAAATCAGGAGGGTACATGATTGATTCAATTTATGAACTCTTGGCAGCAATTGGCTATGCCCATCCGCTGCATCCCATGATAGTTCATGTCCCGGCAGGCATGACGGTAGGGGCATTTCTCTTCATACTGGCCGCACTATTTTTACATCGCCCCGTTTTCGCGCAATCGGCCTATCACTGTATTGTCCTTGCGCTCATCTTCTTTTTTCCCACTGTTCTATTCGGATTTATGGATTGGCAGTACTACTTCTCCGGAGCCTGGCTTGAGCCGATTAAGATCAAAGTCGCATTGTCATGTGTATTACTGATTTTTCTCATGTTTGCTACTTTTTTTGGACGTAGAGGCAATTTCACTTCCAAAAATTTCTTGGCGATGTATTTGTTGAGTTTTCTATCGGTTGCCGTAATCGGCTATTATGGGGGAGAATTGTCATTCGGCAATAAGGTATCCGTAGCACCACCCGAATACCAGGCAGGAGAAAAGATTTTCATGAAGAATTGCAGCGCTTGCCACCCATACGGGGGCAACGTTGCAAAAGCAAACCTGACGGTTATAGGTGCACCGGAGCTGATTAATTACCGAATATTTCTCGATTACTTGCGTGACCCCAAACAACCCAAAGGTTCCATAGCATTGATGCCGATAGTACCCCCAACGAAGATATCCGACGGACAGGCCAAACAACTATTTGACTACATTACCAGAGTGCTTGAAAGGCCGAGAAGACCATTAGACCCGTCTTTATACCCGATGCCGTCATCGTAAATGATGCTAAAATGAAAAAGCATTTTGTGGAAATCACAGGATACCGGAGGGTTGCCTGACACATAAATCAAAACTTGGACGGAACGGTTGACCGGCGACCGGTGTGCAATCTTTCTGCGCGTCTTTCACCAAGGGGTTGAAAGCCGCTCCACTACATCCCTTCTGGCCAGCACCCTGGAACAAAGTTCCCACCGGTTCAGGTCCGGATCGATGGTTTCCTGATACCGCATTTCGAATACGTCCCGCGCTTGCCGGCGCAGATGGATGTAAGTGTCCATCATCTCTTCCAGTTTTTCCACGCTTTCGATCCACTCATCCTCGATCGTATCCGGAAGACCGCCGAAGATATCATATCGATCTTTCATGCGCCGTGAGAGAACGCGGTAGATTTTTTCGTCCTGCGTCTCATGGTAGACCAGGTTGAGCATGTCCACGGTGCGGCGCGCCTGGCCGAACCGCTTGATGCGCCCCAGCCTTTGCTCAAGGCGGGACGGGTTCCATGGCAGATCGACATTGATGAGAGCGCCCAGGGTTTGCAGGTTCAGGCCTTCACAGGCTGCGTCGGTTGCAACGACCAGATGGATTTCACGTTTCTTCACCGCGTGTTTGATATCTTCGCGCCCGACAGCGGCAAAATCATCTCCCTGAAACAGCCCGCTCTTGTCGGCTCCGGCATAGATGCCCACGGGCTGGCCGGGAAGCGATCTGGCCAACGCCTTCCCAAGTGTGTAAACCGTGTCGTAATATTGGCTAAAGACGATGCAGCCGTGTTCCAGCCAGGTTTTTCCCTCGCTGCGTCTATCCAGAAAATGTTTGACCGCCGAGAGTTTGGGATCATGGGCCTCGGAACGCGACAGCTCCTTGACGATTGTGCGAAGGTGCCCGGCCTCCTCATGCGTAAGCCCGCTTAACGCATCCGCCACAGCCCGCGACTGTTCTTCGTCCTCGAAGCTCTCCCGCCGCAGCATCCTTTCCGCTGTCAGGCGGCCGGAGGCAAAACTTGAGCAGATCCGCTGCAAAAGAAGGGTCTTCATGAACCCTGCTGCCCGGGTCCTTTTCTGCAAGGCCGCGGTGAATGCCTCCGCCGCCTGATACGCCAGATCGAAGGGGTGGTTCGTCAGCAGCCCCAGACCGCTGAACCCGACACCGGCGTATGCGGTTGCCGGCGCATCCGGATCGGGATGGATATTCACGCCGATCCGTTCCAGCAGACCCGCCGCCTCCAGCGTCTGCCGCCGCCGGAGAACGGTGTGGCGAAGGACGGGATTGTACTCCCGCAGAAATTCCGGCTCAAGGGCCTGCCCAAGCGCCTGCTTTTCCAGAAATCCCAGCGAACCAAATCCTTGATCGGTGTAAAAACTCCGTTCGGCAAGTCCCAGTTGCAGTCGCAGGGCCGCGAACAGGGCATGTTCACCGGCCGGAGGAATCGGATTTCGCAGCCATTCCCATGCCTCCCGCTCATCTGCGGGAGCCTCCGTGCCTTTTACCAGGGGAAGCGCTTTTTCAAAATGGACCCATCTGCCGGAGAGTTCCCGGCCCAGAACAAAGTCCGCACCAATGTTCAGGATGCGCAGCAGATCCCACAGCTCCTCAACCTCGGTCTGAATCGGCGTCGCCGTTCCCAGCAGCAGGTTTTGGGTGCGGGGCCCGATGCGCAGCATGAAGTCGAGAAGGTTATTGGGCTCTCCTTTTTTTTGGCCGAGTCCGCCGCGGCGCCGGGCCTTGTGGGCCTCGTCAAGGATAACCGTCCCGTATTTGCGCTCAAGCAGGTATTGGCGTTCTTCGGAGTCATGAAAGATCAGACCGGTGGAGACAATGGCGATGCGAAACGGGCAGCGTGCGATATCCTCCGGGCCGCGCGTTTTGATGATGTGGCCCCTGGGATCGGCCCAGTCCTTCCTGCCGGAGGACCACACGGCGCTCGGGATGCCGAGCTTGTCCGCCAGTTCCACCTGCCATTGCAGGGTCAGCGTCGATGGGCAAAGGATCAGCACCGGCCCGTCATCCAGCAGGACGGAGAGCATGGCGCTGGCGGCAAGCGACAGGGTCTTTCCCACCCCCACCTCGTCTGCAAGCAGCAGCCGCGCTTTGCCGTAAGTTTCCCGGTGATGGAGAAAGAGGGTCACAAAGGACCGCTGCCAGGGCTGGAGCTGCTCGCCTCCCCGGTAAATCGGGCTTTCGGCCAATGCGGCGGCCGGCAGCTCCCGGGTTGCTGTCTCCTCGAACCGGATCTCGATCCGATCGGCAACCCGCTTGATCTCATCAATAATGGCATCGGGAAGCGGATAGGCATCCTGCCAGAGCGCGGCAAATTCTTCTTCGACCCAGGCAACCCCTTCCGGAGAAGGGTCTTCCCAGAGGATTTCATAATTTTGTGAAAAAGCGCTCCGGGTCTCGTTGATGGAACCCAGAAAGCAGGTCTTTGAACCATCGGCAGCTTCAATGACCCCTGCCTTGCCATGCATAAAAACACGATCTCCCGGAACCACCCGGATCTCGACCCGGCCGCTGGTCAAAAGCGCATGCAAAAGGCGGTATCGATCCCGGTAAAGAAGCGCCTCGACCTCGGCGGGAGCCTGGTTCCAGCGTTCCTTGAGCGCCGTTTCCCGGACATGTTTCGATACGGCCACATCGGCTGCGTCCAGTTCGCTGTTGCAGACGATCCGGACCTTGGGAATGGATGTGATTTCTTCGCCGACCAGCTCAAAGATCGAGCTTCGAAAATAGCCGGCAATGCGCTGATATGACTTTGCCCCCCGGAGTCTGTCAGATAGAAAGGCATGGTCAAGCCGCCGGCGGCGTGAGGAAAAGCGGTTAATGGCAGGCATGGGATGAGGTATGTCGCCTATTTTGTATGGAGAGGGAATCTCTCATTTGCTTATATCTTGATTTGTGCAATTTCAACACCCAGCGCGGAAGCAATTTTTTCAAGAGTTGCCTTTCTCAGCCGCGCCTTGGGACCCTCCATCTGGGAATAGGCAGCCTGGCTGATGCCCATTTTATCAGCAACCGCTTCCTGGGAAAGCCCTTTGTATTCCCGCCATGCCCGGATAAGAGAATACCCTTTATCTACCGTCATCCAAACCACATCATTCGGGATGGTTGGTTCAAAATCACGCGTAAGGTGGATAAAATCGGCATAGGGAATCACCGCATAAAGCGGATTACCGGAAGGGTCTTTAATAATCTGCGTGTTAATACGTCCGCTCATTTCGTTTTTTTACCTCTTGAATTTCAATGATTCTTACAAACTGGTCAACATCGAAAAATATTCTCCAACTGCCAACACGCATCCGATACCCGGATCGGCTTTGCAACTTTATGATGTTGGGACATTCAGGCCAGTTCTGTAGCAAATAAGTGGCGGCTTTGATTGAAGCCGTAATCTCAGTGTCTTTGATTTTGTGGAGTTGTCGGACTGCCTTGGGTTTCCATTCAATTTTAAACATGGATTATATATAAGTCAATTATATGTTAATATCAACGTGTGAAATGCTCCATTTTCCCCTATCCCAGCCGCTGATTCTTGACAAGCTCCCTGAGCACCCGGGCGGCGCCGGCCTCTTCCGGGCGCGATTCTTCAAGTCGTTTGGCCAGGTAATCGGCCAACTCGATGGCCAGCTCCCGCTGAGTCAGATCGCCGTAATAGTTGGGGATATTCAGCGTCAGATGGGCCAGAACCTCGCTGCCGTCCATGTCACCGACAAGCTCCGTCACGGCGTAAAGCACGGCCCTCAGCACCGACTGGCTCATTTCCGAGGTTTCGCCCATCTCGGTCCGACCGAACTCCACCGCGCTCTTGAGCCGGGCGCTGTTGGCCTTCTGGCTGGCCAGCAAGGGTTTGAAGTCGCGCACCTTGAATGCCTTGGCAAAATTCTGGTAATTGTCCAAAGTCTTGGCGCCGCGGGCTTCCAGATCGAGCATCTTGAGGTAAAAGCGTTCCGCGCCGCTGAGCTTATCCCAGTGGGCCTTGGAAAGACCCTGGGGCACCAGGCATTGGTTGGCGGTATCCACCGCAAAAGCAATGAGATTGTCCACAAACGTGATTTCGCCCTTCACGCGCGGCCGAATTGCCTCTGCCGTCATATCTCGGCCATCGATGATGGCGTAGCGGGTGAGAACGCGCAGGGCCGCAGCATACCCCGCCATCTGGATGTCGGCATCCTCAAAGACATTTTCGTCACGATAGAGGCCCTTGGCCTCCTGGTTCAAACCGGTAAGGGAGGCAATCTGGGCCGCGACCTCCTCCTGGATTTCCCAGGCAAGGTCGTCCCGGCTGCTTTTGTGGCTGCCAAGGCGCTTGCGGCAGACAAGTAGCACGGTGCCCTTGACATAACTGCCTTCGCGCAGGGCGCTTTCGGTTTCGGTAACCACATACCAGGCGGCGGTGACCCGCAGCCCCGATGCCCAGACGATGTTGGCCATGTCCGCCCAGATGGCACCGGACTGATGAGTGAACATGATGACCTGAATCCCGTTGTCCGGCATGTTTTCTGTCATCCGTTTGTAGGCGGCCACCATGCCCCGGCGGAAGTCTTCGCCCTCGCCCTTGATGGCCAGAGACCTGCGGCTGTCCCAGATCCAGTCGGCAAACTCCGGCGGCGGGTTCTTGCGCAACCAACCAATGAAGAAGTCGAGAATTTCTTCATACTTTACAGCATCACCGTATGGAGGATCTGTAACAAATATGTCGCAGCTCCTGTCGAAAGCTGCTGCAGGCTTATTTTCAACGGCACAAGCATCTAAATGCAGTAATGGAAAAGATGGATATTTTTGGGTCAGAGCTGGTACCAGAAATTGAAAACCCCGTGTGCCATAGAAGTAGAGAGTGTTCAACGCTTGATTTACAAAAGCCCCCTTAGTAGCAGCAGCTCCGCCCTGACTATTATCAAATCCGCTTAACCGAGAATTAATATTTAAAAGCTGTGTCAACGAGGATTTCAATCTGGCGTCAGAATATTGGTTTATCAGCCCTGCAACAAGCAATTGACGAGGATTAAAGGCATGATGCCAGTATGTCCATCCTCTTCCTCTAATTAGATCTTGCCCTTGATAACGGGGAGGCCCACCAACTTCAATTCGCATATTAGGCACATAACCTTTTTCTTGCCAACCAGCAAGGTGTTCTGCAATGAACTTCTCTACAATTATTTCTCGTTTTAAATCGTCAGAAGTCACAGAACGAAATTCAAGATCGTAACCTTTACCTTTCGCTTTAGGCCGCATCCATTGCACTGCATACAATCGCTCTTGAAGAATGTCGCCATGGTTCGGTTTATAATCAAGCTTATCCCATAATCGCAAATGGTTCCCTATCGTCCCATCTGGTTTCTCATAATCACCACGAAGCGTCGAAATTTTTGTCTTGTACATGACGCCATCGACTTCATGTACAAGGTGTGCATCTGAATATCTCCCATCTCGACGCAAAGTTCCATTTTCTGCTGTGATAAGTTCCGCGTCTGATACATTCGACCGAATCAAAATCTCGTATCGTTTGTCTTTGGTGTTGGGTATCAACGCAGCAACAACGCGATACCCTTTGCTCACAATAAGTGTT
>JBBIPX010000018.1:32961-38977 GCA_037442625.1 Desulfobacteraceae bacterium | reverse complement strand
AAAATCATTCAGGATGCAACCGTGAAACATGCCGTGATTATCGGCATGGGATATATTGCCATGGAGATGTGCGAAGCCCTGTGCGAGCGCGGAATCCAGGTCAGTATGATCAAGCCCGGAGCCGGACTTCTGCCGTGGATGGATGCGCAACTGTCCGAGCGCGTGCGGCAGGAGCTGGAATCCCGCGGGGTCTTGCTGCATCCGGGTATCCGGATTCTTGGCGTCGCGCAGGGTGAAAAGGGGCTGGTCGTCCGCGGAGAAGGGGTGGATATCGAAGCGGACATGATTATCGTTGCGGTTGGTGTGCGGCCAAACAGCGGCATTGCCATTGAAGCCGGGCTTGAAAGCGGCGTTCATCAATCGATTGCAACAGATGGTCGCCTGCGGACTTCGGATTCCAGCATCTATGCAGCCGGGGACTGCGCGGACGCCATCCATGTGGTTACCGGGCAAAAGGTCTGGATACCTCTGGCGCTTCGCGCAAACCGTGCCGGATGGGCCGCGGCGGACAATGTCTGCGGAAAAACCGTGTCCTTGCCGGGGGTTGCGGGAACAGCGGTGTTCAAGGTGTTCGGTCTGGAAGTGGCCAGAACCGGGCTGTCGGTTCAGGAGGCGCTGTCTGCCGGATTCCATCCGGTATCCGTCGTGATTCAAAGCCGGTCCCGGGCGCATGCACATCCGGGTTCATCGCAGATCCGGGTGCAGATGGTGGGGGATCAAAAAACCGGACGGCTTCTGGGCGCTCAGATGGTCGGCAGGGAAGGCGCGGCGCATCGCATCAATGCCGTGGCCGTCGCCCTGCACAGCCGGATGTCGGTGGAAGATTTCAGCCAGACCGATCTTGCGTATGCCCCGCCGTTTGGTCCGGTGTGGGATCCGCTTCTGACGGCCGCCAATCAGTTGTTGAAAAAGATCGTCCTTTGATAGCGGTACCGATACCGATACCTGAAGATATGATGCTTATCCGCTTTTTTTTACGCGGTTTGTCGCCCGGGCCGACAATGGATCATCCGGCCAGTGGTGCTTGGGATAGCGGCCCATCAAGTCTTTTTTGACTTCAAAATAGCCTTGCTTCCAGAAACTCTTTAAATCGCGGGTGATCTGGACCGGCCGACCGGCGGGCGACAGCAGCCGGATCAGAAGGGGCAGTTTCCCGGCGGCGATGGCAGGTGTCTCGGTCGCCCCGAACATTTCCTGGAGCCGAACGGACAGTGCGGGCATTTCACCCGAGGTATAGTCGATGGGGATACGGGATCCGCCGGGAACCGTGAAATGGGTCGGGGCCATCGCATCCAGTTCCTGACGGTGTTTCCAGGAAAGTATGGCGGAAAGCGCGCTTGAAAGGTCAATCCGCCGCAGATGCTCCCCTTTCTGGATGCCCTCAAGATAAGGCATCAACCAATCCCCAAGGGTATTTTTCAAGGCTTCATCCGAGACATCCGGCCATATCAATCCAGCGGCGCCCAGGCGTCGAAGCAGCATCACCCGGGCCTGCCATGCCCGAAGGGATTGGGTCCATGGCAGTATTTCAATGCCTTCCTGATGGATACCGTCACACAGGGCTTTGGTGATTTGAAAAGGGTCCGGCTTTGTCAGGAGAAAGCTTTTAAGAACCGCTTTTCCGATCAGCACTTCCCTTCGGGCCTTGACCGACTGGTTTCTGTGATCCCAGACAATTTGTGAATCCTCCGTGATCTGCTCGGAAAAATTTTCGATAAGGATTTCATATGAAATGGGCGCGGCAAGGAAAATCCTGGCCTCCGGTTTTTCCCCGTCCAGAGACGGCGCCACCAGATATGCTTCGGCCGACAGGGGCTCGGCATCCGCAAAATAAGCGCCCTTGCCGTTGGATAACCGGTATCGGCGGGTATCTCCCGGACGCCTGCTGGCGATCCGGTCCGGATAGGCAAAGGCCAGCAGCAGGCCGCACGCCTCCAATGACGCCGAAGCTTCATGGCAATCCAGTCTCGATTTCAAGTGGTCAGCCGTTTTTTGAACCCGTCGGCATGCCGCGATATCCACGGCCGGGTTGCCGGCATTAACTTCGGGGGACGCGCGCCGCGAGTCTTTTCCAAGGGCGCGGAGTTCAGCCACCCGAAGGCGCAAGTCCGCATCCCGTTGACCCGGCGGTAAAAACAGGATGTCCCTTTCTTCAAGGAGAGCGGCCAGTTCGCAGGCAAGTCCCCCGAGGCCAAGCGGCTTTGCCTTGCAGATCATGTGCCCCAGCCGCGGATGCAGCCCCAAGGCGGATAGCCGCCTGCCGTGTCCGCTGATCCGCCCCTGGTTGTCCAAAGCGCCCAGCCGGGTCAAGAGGTCTCTGGCCTGGTTGAAAGGCGCCTGCGGCGGCGGATCGAGCCAGGAAAGCCGCAACGGATCGGATATTCCCCATGCGGCCAGATCGAGAGCCAGCGGAGCCAGGTCCGTATTCAGGATTTCCGGGCTGCCGTGCGCCGGCAGCAGCCGGTGACGATCTTCAGACCACAGGCGGTAACAAATGCCGGGTTCCAGTCGACCGGCTCGGCCCTGGCGCTGGTCTGCCGTATCCCGGCTTACGGGAAGGGTCACCAGGCGGGCCATGCCGCTTCCGACATCATATCTTGAGACGCGCATCCAGCCGGAATCAATGACGATCCGAACGCCTTCAATGGTCAGGCTGGTCTCTGCAATGGATGTGGACAGAACAATTTTCCGCTTGCCGGCGGGCGCAGGTGAAATCGCCAGATCCTGTATTTTTCCGGGCAGGCCGCCATAAAGGGGGGCCACCACCACCGATGAATCAAGCCGTGTCCGGGCTAACCGGTCGCAGACCTGTCTGATTTCCCGGGTGCCGGGCAAAAAAACGAGCATGCTGCCGCTTTCTTCCCGGAGTGCATGTAAAACAGCGTCTGCTGCGGATGCAGCCGGGCTTAAGGCTGGATTGGCGGGCCGGTACCGGGTTTCCACGGGAAATTGTCTTCCCTGAACCTGAACAATGGGAGCCCTTCCAAGCAGGCCGGAGATGGCTTCGGTGTCGATTGTGGCGGACATGACCAGAAGCCGCAGATCCGGGCGGAGCCCTTCCCTGCAATCCAGGCACAGGGCAAGGCCCGTGTCGGCATGGATGCTGCGTTCATGAAATTCATCGAAAATGACCAACCCGATGCCGTCAAGAGCCGGATCATTCTGGATGCGGCGGGTTAAAACGCCTTCGGTGACCACTTCGATCCGTGTGGCCGCGCTGATTTTGCTTTCCAGGCGCATCCGATATCCAACGGTCCGGCCCGCCGCCTCGTTCATCAGAAATGCCATGCGCCTTGCCGCGGCCCGGGCCGCCAGACGGCGGGGTTCCAGCAGGATGATTTTCCGGTCTTTCAGCCACGGCTCGGAAAGAAGGGCAAGCGGGACAAGGGTCGTTTTACCGGCCCCTGGCGGTGCCGCAAGAACTGCATTTGTGTGTTCCTGCAGGATCCGTTTCAACTCCGGAAGATGCGCTTCAATGGGAAGTACGGCAGCGGCGTGATTCATGAAAGCTGTTTGAACCCTTATTGCCTGAAGGCCGGTCCGGTTGCGGCGGAATCAGACATTGCGATTTTCAATCAGTCGCCAATGCGGCTTCTCTTTTGCGCCTGCTCGATCAACTGGAGCAGGCTGGTCAGCTTGGGTTTCGGCCGGTTTTGCATCAGCTTTTCAAAATCCTGTTCCGAGAGCGTGCGCTTGAGGTAGTCAACAACGTCAAAAACCTCCCACCAGCAGTCGCAGATCTTGAAGCAGGGAAGGGTGTCGTCGCCTGCATCCAGGCAATAGGCGAAATTCACGGCACTGCCCAGCCGGGGGCAGCGCCGTTCCATGTCGCGGAATACTCGGCCTGTCATTTAGAATCCCCTTGCCGGCAGCACCCGTGTTAAAAATTTATGAATTGACCGATTCACTTCAAGCGGTTTTTCAATGGGGGAAAAATGGCCCGCATCTTCAATGGTTGCCATTTCGGCGTTTTTGATGCTGCCGGCCAAAAATGTTCCGTATTTGACCGGTGTCAATTTGTCGTCGGTTGCTGTCAGCACCAATACCGGAACCCCGATCGCGCCAAGAGCGTCTGTGACATTGAAACCGTTGCAGGCCCGAAAGTCGCCCGATGCGACGGCAGGCAGGCAGAGGGTGCCGGCTTCGATTTCGGGCCTGAGTTTTTCAGCATTGCTTTTTCCGGAAATTGCAAAGGCAAAAATCGATTCCACAAAATCGGCGTAATTCTTTTCAATCGTTTCAAAGATAATGGGCAGTACTTTTAATCTGGCGCCGGTGTTGATGAGAATGCCCGCGGGAAATCGGTCCTTGCGGCTGACAAGGAGCTGCTGCGTAATGGCGCCCCCCATGCTCAGCCCGCAGGGAACGGGTCTTGGCGCCTGAATCGCATCGATAAAATCCAGAACCGCCGCCGCATAATCGGAGATCTTTTCCTTGCCCGGACCTTGACTGGCGCCGTGGCCGGGCAGATCAACCGCAACCGCATTGACAATTTCCGTAAAATAGTTGACCTGGCGGTTCCAGAATGCCTTGTTGGAAGCCGCTCCATGAATGAAAATCAATGTCGGCTTTTCCGGATCGAGCGGCCAATGGCCGCAAGTAAATCCGATTCCCCCCATTTCCCGATATTCCATGATAACTCCCCTTTATTCTGATGTTTCTCCTGTATGGACAAAACAGGGCATTGCATAAGTTCCGATGCGGTAAAGACCTGCAAGAAACCGACCCGCCAAGATACGATTCGGCGTGAATAGTATTGACTTTATTTGACTCCGGAATGTAAAGAAAAAGAACAAGGGTTGCACGGACCGCTTGCATCTTTTTTCTATCATTCTTTTCTCAACAGCACAAGGAGCTATGGCATGGATTTCACCCTATCCGTCGATCACGAGATACTGCGGGACTCGGTGCGAAAATTTGCCGAGAAAGAGATTAAACCGGTTGCCAAGGAGCTTGATAAGAAGGAGGAATTCTCGTACGACACCCTGCGGAAAATGGCGGAACTCGGCCTTTTCGGCGTCTTTGTTCCGGAGCAGTACGGCGGGCAGGGCATGGACTATCTGTCCTATATTATCGCCACCGAGGAAATCGCCCGTGTGGACGGCTCCCATGCGGCAACCATTGCTGCGGAAAATTCCCTGGGCATCGGCCCCTTGTATTATTTTGGAAACGAGGCCCAGAAGAAAAAATACCTTCCCGGGCTCTGCAGCGGAGAAGCCCTCTGGGGATTCGGACTGACCGAAGCCAATGCCGGCTCCGATGCGGCCAATTCCAAAACCACGGCCGTACTGGACGGGGACGAATGGGTCATCAACGGCAGCAAGATATTTATCACCAACGCATCGACAAAGGTCAGCGCAGGGGTTACCGTCCTTTGCAAAACCGGAACCCGCGGCGACGGCAAGCCGGAATTGTCCTGCATCCTTGTGGAATCCGGAACAAAAGGGTATGCAAGCTATGAAATGCACGACAAAATGATGTGGCGGGCCTCCAACACGAGCTCCCTGTTTTTTGAAGATTGCCGCGTTCCCGGGGAGAACCTTCTGGGAGAGCGGGGTCACGGATTTCACCAGATGATGAAAACTCTGGACGGCGGACGGCTTTCCATCGGCGCCATGGGGCTTGGCGGGGCCCAGGGATGCTTTGACAAGGCACTGAAATATGCCAGGGAAAGGGAGCAGTTCGGAAAACCCATCGCATCGTTTCAGGTGAATGCATTCAAGATGGCGGACATGGCGCTTGAGATCGAATGCGCCAGACTCCTGCTGTATAAAGCCTGCTGGCTTCGGGACAACAATCTGCCGTTTTCCAAGGAGGCCGCCATGGCCAAGCTCCATTGTTCGGAAGTCATGCACAACTGCGCCAACCACGCCGTACAACTTCATGGTGGATATGGACTGATGCAGGAATTCGACGTGGAAAGATTCTACAGGGACCAGAAGCTTTTGGAAATCGGTGAAGGAACTTCCGAAATTCAGCGTCTGGTGATTGCCAGACACATCGGCGTATTATAGTT
>JBBIPX010000018.1:28810-32861 GCA_037442625.1 Desulfobacteraceae bacterium | reverse complement strand
GTGGATTATTTTGAAGACTTGACCGGCGACATCGCTGCGCCGGCATCGCTCAGCGTTGAAGAAATCGGCGCAAGGATTAAAACCATCCGGGAAGAGAAAGGCATTTCGCTGCAAGAACTGTCCAAGCTGACCGGCTTTGAAGTGGAAGCGCTTTCCGATATTGAAGCCAACCGGTTTCAGCCCCAGCTCGGTACCATCATCAAACTGTCCAAGGCGCTGGACAGCGCATTCGGGAGAATCGTTTCCGGGATCGGCAGCAAGCTGTATTCGGTGACGCGGAAAAATGAGCGTAAAACCATCTCCCGTTCCACATCCTACAGGGACCAGAAACCCGTTTATCTATACAAAAGCCTGGCGCCGGAAGTCAAGGGTCGGCACATGGAATCCCTGATCGTTCAACTGGAAGTCAATCCGGACGCGGATATGTCCGTACACGAAGGAGAGGAGTTCATCTATGTGCTGGACGGGGTGGTGTCCCTTAAGATCGGCAGCGACGCCTTCGAGCTGGAACCCGGAGACAGCGTCTATTACCTGTCGACCACCCCGCACCTGATCGCCGCCAAAGTCGGGAAAGCCACCATTCTGGCAGTCATATACGAGGGATAGGGAGCAGGAGACAGACGGCGGACGGCAGACGGCAGATAGCGGACGACAGATAGCGGAAGTGACATGAATCTTTATCCTGCCGGTATTGTGCCTTCTGCCGCCATTTTCACGGGTGCTTGCGAAAGGGGACTTTGATGGCATTCAAACAGGAACTCCTGAAAAAAATCCAGATTGACCGGATGACTGAAAAAATTCTCGCCACGATCGGGCCATCAGGGAGTGAGCAAAAGGCGGACAAGGGACTGGTTCGCGTGCTTCTGGAAATGGCCGGGTATCGTCATCAACGGGAGCGGGATCTGGATCTGTATCTGCCGCCCGAAGATTCGGCAAACCCCCATATCCTGGTTCTGGATAACGACCTGCCGTTTTACAAGACCACTGTTTCCGATATCGCCATGCGAAAAAGCCCAACGGTCAAGGAAATGGTCAATATCCGAAACGCCATCAAAATATTGAATGACAGCGATGTCGTTGTCAGTAAAAAGGCGGACTCCGTCAAAACGGTTCAGCACGCCTGTCTTGAGCGTCTGAACCTGTCCTTCACGGCCGAGGAGATTGAAGCGATTGCCGCTGACGGCGCCGGATCACTGGAACACGGGTATGAAGACGGCGTTCAGGAATGTCTGGATCTCTTTGCCGAACTTCTGGACTATCAGCCCGCACCGAAAGCCTTCATGGCCGATCACCACCGGATCATCGGCGCGGCTGCAAGGAGTGAAACCGGCGAGGTCGCGTTCGGTCCCATAATCTGTTACAATTTGATGCACAACAAGCTTTTTGCCGTGCTCTCCCCCATCGGCAGTTTCGATCGCGTCCGGCTGGAAGGGTATCTGGAGATCCTGAGCGGGGCTGAAAAGCCTTCCTTGACCGGAGCCGAGGTTTTCCGGTTTCTGAAAGAGGAGACAATCCGGCAAGGGTATCATCCACTTTAAGAAATTGTTTGTATCAGATCGTCCCCACATATTTGTCATCGCCTCTTATCGTCACTCCGGCGGAAGCCGGAATCCACTGTTTTTAAATGGTTATGGACTCCGGCTCCCGCCGGAGTGACGATGGTCGGGGCTTTTTGCGAGTACATCAATTATCCATTGACAAATTTTGCTAACGGTAATATGGGATTCATGAGTTAAACAAAGTCTCTCCATCATTTTATATTTATTACGATTTTTTATCCGTATTTTTTCCCCGATATCAGAAATATTGAAGTTTGGTTCAAGCATGATACATAATTTCGTTTTTCATTCGTTTAGGCCCTGTCCATGGTCCTTATCCCCTTCTCCCTAACTGATCGAGGTGCTTCGTGAAACAGTTTACATCGCATCGGATACTAATTCTGGCTTGGATTTTTATGGTTCTGATTTGCAGTCCTTTGAAATCGTGGGCATTGACTCCATTTCTGGGTGCGAGCATTCAGCAAAACGCGTTTTCTGGGTTTCAATTTCCAGTTAATTCAAAGGTTGATGTAACGGTTACCGCACCCGGCGCTCCTTCTCCCAAATGCAGTTTTTCATTCCAGTCGAGCAGTACCGGTATTTTCACTATTTATGTAAGTCAATATTGGCCGGGAGTTTCCCTTTCACAAGGCGATGTGATTCAGGCAACCTGCAACGGTCAGCCGACTTCGATGGTTATTCCGTTTCTGCAGGCTTCCGTGAATTTTGCCTCGGACAGCATTACCGGAATAGCCCGCTCCTCAACAGGAATATTTCTGTCGGGACAACGTGTCGATATGATCATTTTTCCAATCGGAGGGGGGGCGCCTATTTATAATGCCAACACGCTTATACAGCAGGATGGGACATTCACCTTCAATTTGACCGGAAATTTTGATCGTCAGGAAGGACAGCGGATAAATCTTATTCTTTGGGATGATCCTGCCGGAAATCAAGCTGGGAATCAGATGAATTATTCTCCCTATAACGGAATGCATGCATTTGCCGTTTCCCTGGACACCAACTCGATTCAGGGATTGGATTTTCCCGTAAATTCTCCGCTGACCCTTTCCATCAATGACAATCCAGTGCTGACAGCAGTAATTCAGGCGGACGGCAACGGTAATTTCAATAAAAATATCAATAATTTTCAGTATCTCCTGAAAGCAGGAGATGTTGTTAAAATAGCATACGGTGCCGGTGTTTATGGCACTGCAAAAGAGATTTCGTATACCATTCCCAGTCTGACCGCAGCTGTTGATACCGCTAATAATATAATTTCCGGCACTGCGCCAGGGTTTGCCGGACAATCGCTTCGAATCAATGTTTTCAGTTCAAGTTTTCAGATTTTATATCAGATGGATGTGAACGTTAATTCGATCGGTGCATTTTCATCAACGCTTGGGTTTGATCTTGTCCCCGGACAGATTGTGGCCATCACGGCTATAAATGCCTCCGCAGGGATTATTGTTTTTAATGGAACGATTGCCTTTCAGGGGTTGGTACAACAAATCCATTATGCTGATAACACCATACACACCTTATATGAGGTCTATTCGTGGCCTGATTCAAGCGCAGTTTTAGACAGCATTAAGGTTCAAGGCCCCAACGGCCTTTTACCCAATACGATAGCCGATTTTACCCATGATGCAAATTTTGATTACCGCGATTATTTCCTGTTTGCTGATGGTGCACCGGCTACTGGGACCTATACGTTCACGGTAACCAGCGGGTCCAAAACTGTTACTGCCCAGTATACTTACAATACCAACCGGATTATACCAAGTCCAGTCATTGTCTCACCTGCGGCCAATTCAACCATTACCTCCAAAACGCCTGTTTTTGAATGGAATCCGGTTTCATATCCAGCCACAAATATATATTACCGGCTGGTCATCGATGATATGACGGGCTACCGGGTGGTTTCCACATCCCGGACATCGGGGATGCTTTCTTATGCAGTACCGCAGAATGTTCTGAAACCGGGTAAAACCTATCGCTTTCAAATCCGGGCAAGCGACAACAGTGATTGGACACAGGAGCAGAACCAGGGGAGAAGCGAATGGCGAACCTTTACAATAGGAGCCACTTTACAACACGCTTCCGAGCCGGCGATTGATCTGAAAGATGTTGGTGCCCTGACTTTGACAAGAGACAATGGTACCGGCGTTGAACTGGACGCTTACGTGATCGACTTTGACGGAGTTGCGGCCGACGGTTCATCTCATCAGATTAGTGCATCCACTCCTTACGGCCCCGTACAACTGAAGTATTCTAGCACGCTTTCTGCATTTTCAGCTTATTATTATACTATCATCGATGCGCCGACCTTGGGGCTTCCGGCAAGGCCGGGGGATTATGTATTTACGGTAACGGACCCGGACGGAAATACCGGAACCATTACAGACACCCTGGTTGTCAATCCACTACCACTTATCAATATAGGTTCGATGTTGCCGGCATCAGGCACGTCATTGTCCGATACACTACCTCTCTTTAGATGGGATTCTGTC
>JBBIPX010000018.1:1888-28800 GCA_037442625.1 Desulfobacteraceae bacterium | reverse complement strand
TTACCAGCTTAGAGTTTACAGTGATGATCTTTCCAAAACGATCTGGAACGGAACCACCGGTAATAACTCATATTCAATGCCGCCTGGTGTGCTTCAGCCCAATACCGCTTACCGGTACAGGGTTGCTGCAAGAGATGCTCATATTAATTTAAATGAGAGTAATCAGTCCAATACACCAGGCGGCAACGCAAGCGCCTACTCCTGGTTTACCACCGGTGGCCAGGCTCAAAACCCCTCAATTAAGTCGCAATATTTTGGCGCCTATACGTCAACCACGGATCAGGATGCAACCCTTCATTTTTTGATAGGGATTGATGATGCGCAGGGGGTGCCGGAGAGCATTCAGTCCGTTACCGTTACCCTTCCGGACAGCAGTGTGAAAAATCTCAGTTATGTACCAGGTGATTCCAGAAATACTCCGTTCAGAGGCATCTATGTGAGCAAAGACATGATACCGGCCCCGGCTTCCGGGACGCCTACATATGTTTTTCATGCGACCGACAAGGATGGCAATTCAGCGAATGCATTATCTGAAATAATGACTGCCAATCCGATCGGTTATCCGGCGAGATCATCGCTGAATCCGATACAGGGCGCAATGTCGATGGATACGTCGGTTGATTTTCTGTGGGATGCGGTGCCAGGAGCCGCTTTCTATCAAGTAGAAATCTATGACGCACAGAACATTCTGGCTTATACCCTGTCAACGACAACCAACAGTTATCATCTACTGCCGGGATATTTGAAAAAAGGCGCTCTTTACCGTTATCGGATTATAACCTTCCGGGAGTTTAAAGATCAGGGTGTAGATAATCAATCCATCATACCCGGAGATTTATCGGCCATGATACCGTTTATGACCGCCGGCTGGACGCCGGTGCCGGGGGACGTCAGCGGCGATGGCGCTATCGGCCTTGAGGATGTCATGATCTCGCTTCAGATACTTTCCGGGAAACCGGGATATGTGCCCCTTGGCGCGGACATCAACGGCGACGGCAAAATCGGCATGCCGGAAGCCATTTACGATCTACAGAAGGTTGCCGGTTTGAGATAAAATAGAGGGGGCGGCAAGCAGTGAAAGCCCCCCCTGTTTTTTTAAAAAAGCGTTTTTTCCTGATGTCGGGCATGTGCCCATATCCTGGAAAAGCGCTTTTTTTTGTGGTAGTTACGCATCTGATTTACAAGCCACATTGATGCTTGACCGTTAGTATTTAACATGCTATTATAATTAATAAATTTATTTTATTGGATTCGGCCCCAGTTTATGAGGACGCCATGGATTTTATCAGGCAGTTTGAGAGTGCTTCGCTCGTGCCGGCGGGGGGTGCGGCCGCAGCGTATTCGTTTTGTTTGGGAGTTGCCCTGATTTACAAGGTTTCTCTTATTGAAAATAAAAAGACCGGTGACCGTCCGGATCTTGAAAAGAATCTGCCGGTTCTAAAGCAAGAAATCGAGAAACTGCTGAGGGATGCCGAAAAACTGGTCACGGAAGATGCCGAAGCCTATCTTCAGTTTCGCAAATCCAGACGGGATAATGATCCTCAGATAATGAAACAGGCTTTCAACCGGGCAATGGATGTCAGTCTGAAGGTGATTGAGAAATCCTTTTCAGCCTTTGAATGGATCCGCCAGCTTCAACTGATTGTTCCCAAAGCCCTCTTTACCCATCTGCGGGTGGCATCGGAGCTGATCATGGGATCCGTGAATGCCACGGTTCATGTGGTGAAAGACAATATTCTCGGGATGCGCTCCGAGGCCAGGCGCGAAAACTATCTGTCCGAAATTCGAATGCTGCATGAAAAATGCAAGCGCAATCATTTTGAAATCATCGATAAACTGAACTGATATCCGGCCGCAGGGGTGAAAAGAAAAAGAAGACATCCTTCAGCCTGAACACACCCGAATACATATTAAAAGGTTTTGATAATGCCGAATGACAACAGCCCACATAACGGAGAAACGATTTCCGAACCCGCCAGAAGCAAGGTGAAGTTTGAAATTTTCGGCGAAGAAATGCTCGAAAAAGAAGTCAAATCCAGCGGCAACAGCGGAAGGGTGTATCTGCCGCCCGACTGGGTCGGCCATCATGTTAAAATCGTTCGAATTGATTGACAATTCCTTTTTGACAGGAGACTTCAGTGGAAAATTGTATCATCAGACGATTAAGGCCGGAAGATGCCGATGACATCAACCGGATCAGCGCAGCCATTACCAATGCTCCCGCGGAATATGATTTCAAGCGCATGGTCGAGGATCAGTCCAAGCGGACCGAAGACGCCAGTTTTGTGGCGGAGCTGCAGGGCCGGGTCGTGGGATATCTGATTATCTCCATACTCTCGGGTTTTTTCGGCATCAAGCGCAGCGCATGGATATCCCTTCTGGGGGTTCATCCCCGGTTCATGGGGCAGCGGATCGGCGAAAGGCTTGCGGAGGCAGGATTCAAGTACTGCAAATTCCAGGGCATAAAGGATGTCTATACGACGGTGCGATGGGATTCAACGGATTTGCTGTCCTTTTTCAAAACCCTCGGATTTGACAGAAGCAATTTTATCAATCTCAGAAAAAAACTGGATTTGTAAAAGAAAGACCCATCATATTTCCCATGACCCCATCGACCGATTCCCCATTTCTCATTCTGGCATCCAAGTCGCCCCGCCGGCGCTATCTGCTCAAACAGGCCGGCGTGGCGTTTACCGTCATCCCCAGCAGTTTTGACGAGTCCGCCATCCCAGAGTCAAGGCCGGATGATTTTGTCCGCATCCTGGCGCAGTCCAAGGCCGGGGTCGTATCGGCGCAGCATCCCGACAGTTGGGTGATCGGTGCGGACACCATCGTGGTGGTTGACGATACCATCCTCGGCAAGCCCGCATCCAAGGCCGATGCCCGTTCCATGCTCAATTCCCTGAGCGGCAGGGTGCACCGGGTGCTGACGGGGTTTTCCCTGTGCCGGCATGCGGCGAACCGCAATTATGCGGAAGTCGTGTCGACCGATGTCCGCTTCAAGGCTTTGTCGCCGGATGAAATCGAGTGGTATGTCCACACGAGCGAGCCCTTTGACAAGGCAGGCGCCTATGCGGCCCAGGGCCTCGGCGCCTTCATGATCAAGCAAATCCATGGATCTTACAGCAACGTGGTGGGGCTTCCGGTCTGCGAAGTCGTGGAATGTCTGGTCCGGGAAGGGATTGTCGAATTCAGGGCCGGAATCCGCGGCTATGAAGGGCTTCGTATGAAAAATGAAGGATTGGATGCAGTTGAATCCTGAAATCGCCCGGAATCTGAATGCCGTCCGTCGGCGAATCGAGGCGGCCTGCACCCGGTGCGGCAGGGATCCCGGCGCGATCCGCCTGGTCTGCGTCACCAAGACCATGCGTGCGGAGACCGTCCTTTCGGCCATTCAGGCAGGGGCGGTTCTTTTTGGGGAAAATTATATTCAGGAAGCAAGGGACAAATGCGCGGCGCTGTCGCAATACCCGGTTATCTGGCATTTTATCGGCCACCTTCAAACCAACAAGGCCAAATATGCCGTAAAACTCTTTGACATTATTCACACGGTCGACTCGCTTCGCCTGGCAGCGGAACTGGACCGGGAAGCCCGGAAAATCGGAAAGGTTCAAAAGATATTGATTCAGGTCAATATCGGCAAGGAGGCGAGCAAATCCGGGATTGGCGCGGAATCTGCGGATTCGCTGATTCGAAGCATTGCAGGCTTTCCCAATATTTCGGTACGGGGGATGATGGTGATTCCGCCTTTTTTTGATGAACCCGAAAGGGTTCGCCCTTATTTCAGGGGGCTTCGGGAGCTTCGGGATACGCTGAACCATTCGGGCATCAGCGACGTGAGAATGGATGAGCTTTCCATGGGAATGACCGGGGACTTTGAGGCGGCCATCGAAGAAGGGGCCACCCTGGTCCGGATCGGCACCGCGATTTTCGGAGAACGCCTGTGAGACTGCTGCTTCATACCTGCTGCGGACCCTGCGCCATTTATCCCGTTGAAACGCTGCGGACTGAGGGCGTTGCCGTGATGGGGTTTTTTTACCGCCACAATATCCATCCCTACACCGAATGCCTCAAGCGCCAGGAAACTCTTTCAGCCTATGCCGAATCCATTGATTTGAAGGTTATCTTTCAGGACGGCTACGACCTGGAAGGCTTTCTGCAGCGGGCCGTCTTCCGGGAATCCAGCCGGTGCGGGATCTGTTATCATGACCGGCTCAAAACCGCGGCCTTTGTGGCCAGAAACGGAAAATTCGATGCATTTTCATCCACGCTGTTGTACAGCAGGTTCCAGAACCACGAGATGATCCGGTCCATCGGCGAATCCGTGGGAAAAACCGTCGGCGTTCCCTTTTATTACCGGGATTTTAGAAGCGGCTGGAAATACGGCATCGAATCATCCAGGCGCCTGGGCATGTATCGCCAGCAGTATTGCGGATGCATTTACAGTGAAAAAGAACGCTTTTTTTCTTCCCCCGACCACCGGAAAAACGGATCGTGTTTGCAAACTTCATTTATCTGATTATCGCGCTTCTGATCTATACGACGTATTACCCGCCGGATCAGACGTATCTGCAAGGAACGGTCGCCGCAATTCTGGCGCTGTTTCTGGTCATCATCTTTGCCGCCTTCACCCGGATGCAGTTTCGCAGTATCGAAAAGCGGATCGGGCGGGAGACTTTTATTCAACTGGATCACCGGTTCAGTTCCGCCATGACCCGGCACGCGATTCTGGCAATCGGTTTTTTCACATGCAGTATCTATGGCTTGAACCTGACACTGTTTTTGGCCAGGGTTCCCTTTATATCGCGCTTTCCAACGATTGAAGCCCTGATCTGCCTCTGTCTTTTTCTGCTTTACATGGTCATTGTCTGGACATGCGCCTGGTTCCCCTATGACAAACTTTACAGGAACCGTATTTCCCTCGGCACCTATGTTTCATCGCAGATTTCCTTCACCATTCCCGTGATACTGCCGTGGCTGGTGATTTCCGGCGCATCCGACTTTCTGCAGGCGCTTCCTTTCGAGCTGCCTAAAAAACTGCTGGATTCACCCACCGGCCAGATCCTGTTTTTTCTCTTTTTTCTTCTGGCCGTTGCGATCATGGGACCGGCCATGATTCAAAAGTTCTGGCGGTGCAGGCCTCTTGAGCCCGGGCCCGTCCGGCAGCGGATTGAAACCCTGAGCAGGCGCGCCGGGTTTACTTTTACCAATATCGTGTACTGGCCGATTCTCGGCGGCCGGATGATTACGGCAGGCGTCATGGGGCTGATCCGGCCATTCCGGTATCTCATGATCACCGAAGCCCTTCTGGAATACCTGAGCCCCGAAGAGGTGGATGCGGTTGTGGCCCATGAAATCGGCCATGTCCGAAAAAAACATCTTCAGTTTTATCTTTTTTTCTTTGCCGGATACATGTTTCTTTCCTATGCCCTGTTTGATGCCATTCTGATTGCCATTCTTTATATTCCGCAGCTCTACCCGCTGCTGGAACAGTTTCAGGGACGGCAGTCGACCGCAATGTCCGCAGTTTTCAGTTTGGGAACCATCCTCTCATTTTTGATCTATTTCCGGTACATTTTCGGTTATTTCATGCGAAATTTCGAGCGCCAGGCGGACGTTTTCGTATTCAATCTTTTTAACAGCGCTTTGCCGCTGGTTACAACGCTGGAGAAAATCGCGATGACCAGCGGCCAGTCCGCAAAAAAGCCCAACTGGCACCATTTCAGCATTTCGGAGAGAATTGATTATTTGCGCAAATGCGAAGCGGACCGCTCCTGGATCCGCCGTCAGGACCGGAAAGTCCGAAGGAGCATCGCCATTTACCTTGCCGGCATCCTTTTGATCGGTGCGACAGGGTATTCCCTGAACTGGGGCGAGTCCGGCAAAAAACTGAACGCCCATCTTCTTGAGCAGGTGCTGATGCGGGAAATCGAAAAAAATCCGGACAATCCGGTTTCGTATAATATCCTGGGAGACAGCTACGTGCTTCGCGAAAAATTCGAACTGGCCGAAAAGGCCTATGAAAAGGCGATTTTGCTGCAACCGGATAATTATTCCGCGCTGAACAACCTGGCCTGGATTCTGGCCACAAGCCAGGACGAATCAATCCGAAATCCCCGGCGCGCCGTGCTGCTTGCCGCAAGGGCCGCGGAATTGAAACCGACGGCCCAGATACTGGACACGTTTGCCGAATGCCTGTACCGCAACGGTCAGATCGAGGAGGCGATTTATATCGGTGAAAAGGCGCTGCAATCGGCATCCGGTGACCGGAGCTATTTTGTAAAGCAGCTTGATAAATTCCGGAAGGCTCAGGAAAATTCCTGACGGATAGCGAACCTTGGCAATTTGCGCTCTCACAAATAAAAAAGATACCGCCTTTGCTGAAGCGGAATTGGTGCGGTTTTTTTACGGCATTTGGTGCGGCCTTGCAATTTCGACAACCGGGATGTTCAGGATGTCTTTTGCCTGCTTTTCAAGAAGCGCCGAAGGCCATGACAGCAGGACCCGAAGCCTGCCGTCCCGCCGCATTCGCGCGGCGCCGTCCGCAAGCGCATCCAGATATGCCGAAGCAGTTTCCGCCAGTGCATCGGCCCCGTCAATGACCCGGGCCTGTCTGCCGATTTTTCGCTGAATCACGGCTGAAAGCAGTGCATAGGGCGTGCTTGCCAGAATCAGCGTGTCTATCTGGCGGGTCTTTAAGGGAATCAGGTATTTTTTTACGATCATGGCGGCTTCCGGTTTTTTCAGCCATCCTTCCTCGATAAGGGGAATCAGCAGCGGACAGGATGCCGTGTAAATCAAGGCTTCGGGACATTGCTTCCTGATGTTTTCGGGATAGATGTTGCTTTCGATCACCGCCCGGCTTCCGATAACGCCGAATCGGCGAAAGCGGGACCCAAGGACTGCCTGATTCACCGACGGGGTGATGATGTCCAGAACCGGCACGTCGGCGCATTCTGCTGCAATCGCGGTTCCGGCAAAGCAGGAAAGCGCATGCGAGGCAATCAGGATCAGTTGTGCTCCGAGCCCGATGAGATGCGCCGTGTTTTGAACCGCATGGTGAATCATATCGTCCGGATTGAATGCGGCTGCCGGAATAATGTGCAGGTTGTCGCCGAAACAGAGCATATCGGCGCCGGGTATTTTTTTCCGAACCGATCGCGTCACGATCATGCTGTCCAATCCAGAACCGATAATTCCAATCATGTGTGAATACTCCGAGCTGCGGAATTTAATCCGGTTGAATGATATCGGGCTGGGCGCACCCATGAAAATCATCATGGGCCCGCGACCCCGGCAAAAAAAGCATCACCTGAAGCTGCATGAAAATCCGGGCGGCGCTTTTCTTCACTTTGAGTTGCTACCTATAGCATTCCCTGACCAATCACTCAAGGAGGACATGGCGGGGAGGTCCGGTATGAGACTTCGGTCATCAGTCTTCAGGCATCTGGGTCCGGTTTCACCCGTCGACTTTGCCGGAGGCATCGGATAATTCAAGGAGCATACCGGTATGAAAACTTCATTCAAAACCTTGTCGATACCGGTATGGGCAACGCTTGCCAGCGGCGCGATATTCATGATTCTCCTGGCCGTTCGCATGGACTGGTTCCAGTCGACCGGGGTGCCGGCATGCCCTCTGAAAGGCGCGATTCCCGAATCCGAAACCTGGATGGGTATCTACCAGAAAGACCTGAAAATCGGGGTGTCTCACCGGAAAATCTCACCGACGGCAGAAGGCGCTTCGATTTCTGAAACAACGGTGATGCGGCTGAATACCATGGGGATGGTTCAGGATATTGACCTTCAGACGCATGGGGAGCTGAACGCGGATTTTTCACTGTCCGTGTTTCGAGTGAAAATTAAGTCCGGGATCTTCCAATTCAGCGTCCGTGGACGGGTTCAGGGTTCAGCTCTTGTCATTGAGGCCAACGGCCGGCCGCTCACCCTTTTACTGGTCTCTCCGATCTATCTGCCCGCTGTCCTTTGGGATGTCGCGGGCAGGGCCGGTCTTTCCGAGAACCAGTCCCTGACGCTTTCGGTGCTCGATCCCTTGACAATGAACCCGCAGCCGGTCAAAATCACGGCACTCGGCATGGACCGGATTGAAATCATGGGATCATGGCAGTCGGCCCGCAAGGTGTCGGTAGAAGTCATGGGAAGCCGCCAGATTGCCTGGATCGATGCGGACGGCAGCGTGCTTCAGGAAGAGGGAATGATGGGCATTAGCCTCAGAAAAATATCGGCTGAAGAAGCCGGGGATGCCGTACTTGCTTCCGGAGAGGATCTGACCCGGCTGGTATCCGTTCCCGCGGATCAGGAAATTGCGGATGCGGAAAAACTGAGCCGCCTGGTTCTTCGGATCACCGGTGCTAAAATCATTCCCACCGAAAGGCAGCGCTTTGAAAGCGGTATCCTGACCTTATCCCGGGAAACACTGTCCGGACTTTCGGAAAATTTTTTCACGGAGCCTGCGCTGTTTTTGCAGCCGGCAGCGCTCATCGAGTCCGATCACCCCCGGATTTTAAAACAGCTTTGGCAGATTGTCTCCGAAAAGGATATTCCCCTTGTCCGGATTCAAAAAATCTGTGGATGGATTTACAAGAATATTGAAAAACGCCCGGTGCTTTCGGTGCCGGATGCCTTGCAGACCCTTGAAAATCGCGTCGGGGATTGCAATGAACACGCTGTCCTGTTTGCGGCTTTTGCCAGGGCGGCGGGAATTCCGGCAAGGATCGAGACCGGACTGGTGCATCTTCGCGGCCGGTTTTATTATCACGCCTGGAATTCGGTTTTTCTGGGAAAATGGATCACGGTGGATTCGCTGATGAACCAGATCCCTGCGGATGTCACTCACATCAGCCTCAGCCGCGGCAATATAGAGAACCAGACAGAGATTCTGGGCGCCGTCGGAAACATCGGCATTTCCATCCTGGAGCAGCAATGATCCGGCTCGAACATCTGTCCAAAACTTTCGGCGACAGCGTTGCCGTCAGCGATGTCCACCTGCATGTGCGGCCCGGCGAGGTCTTTGGATTCATCGGGCCGAACGGTGCAGGCAAGACCACCACGATCAAGATGATGGCGGGCATCCTGCTGCCCACGAAAGGATCGGTTTTTATCGACGGAGTGGATATGGCTGAGGATCCGGTCCGCGCCAAGCTCAAAATCGGTCTGATCCCGGACCGGCCGTTTTTATACGAGAAGCTGACGGCCATGGAATTTATGCAGTTCACGGCGGGTCTTTACAATGTCGGCAAGCAGGCTTTTGCGGGAAAATCCAGGGAACTCCTTGCCCGGTTTTCCCTTCTGGATCGGGCCGATGAGCTGATCGAGGCCTACTCGCACGGCATGAAGCAGCGCCTGATCATGTGCGCGGCCCTGCTTCACGCGCCGCAGCTTGTAATCGTGGATGAACCCATGGTCGGCCTCGATCCCCGGGGGATCAGGATGGTGAAGGAGCTGTTCCGTTCCCTGGCGCAGAACGGCACCACCGTCTTCATGTCCACGCATACGCTCCGGCTGGCCGAGGAGGTCTGCGACCGGATCGCCATCATTCACAAGGGCAGGTTGATTGCGACCGGCACGCTCCAGGATCTCCAGCAGCATATACAAAACGGGGGCGCGGACCTGGAGCAGGTTTTCTTTGAAATCACCCGGGAATGATATGGCCATGATCCCTCAGACCCTGCATCTTCTAAAACCCCGATGGTGGCCGTTGATCCATGGGCACGGCGATCCGCGGCATCTGTTCCGAAGCGGAATTTTTGCGCTGATGGGCCTGGGGTTCTGGACCGGGATTTACCTGGTATCCCGAAGGATTCTGGACTATTTTCAAAAGTCCGAGGACATCGGAGACATCCTGGCTTACAAGCTCCTTTCGATTGTGCTGGTCACCTGCTTTTCGCTGCTAGTTTTCAGCGCAATTTTAACGGTCCTGTCCAAGCTTTATCTGAGCAAGGATCTGAACCTGGTTCATGCCCTGCCGGTTCCCGTGGAAACCCTGTTCCTGGCCCGCTGGATCGAAAGCACCGTGGACAGCGCCTGGATGGTGGTGGTCTTTACCCTGCCGGTGCTGGCCGCATACGGCGCCGTGTACCGGCCCGGACTGTTCTTTTATGCGGATATTCCGCTGACCCTGGTTCCGCTCTGCCTGGCGGCTTCCGGCATCAGCGCCCTGGTCGTTCTTGCGGTCGTGCTGGTGCTGCCGGCATCCCGTATCCAGAGCGTCGTTGTCTTTCTGGGGATTTCCGTCTTTATCGTTCTTTACCTGGCGTTTCGCATGGCAAGGCCGGAGCGGCTCGTGGACCCGGAAACGTTTTCGACCGTTCTCGGATACGTGGAGCAGCTCCGAACGCCGTCGCCGCCGTATCTTCCCAGCACCTGGGCCTTTGACAGCCTGAAGGCCGCACTCAAGAACCGGTGGGCGACATCTCTCTTTCATGCAGGTCTTGCCTGGAGCTTTGCGGTGTTGATGCTGTTTTTGAACCTGTGGGCCGCCAAATCGGCTTATTTCAGGGGATATTCCAAGACCCAGGAAGCCATGATCCGTCTGTTTCGCGGCCGGGGTATGTTTTTGGAGCGCGTTCTGTGCTTTCTTCCCGGCCCGGCAAGGTCTTTTGCCGTAAAAGAGATCAAAATATTTTTAAGAGATCAGACCCAGTGGTCCCAGGTTTTTCTGGTCGCTGCCCTGATCGTGATCTATCTGTACAATTATTCGGTGCTGCCGCTTGAAAAATCGCCCATTCAGGCTGTTTATCTTCAAAATGTCCTCTCGTTTCTCAACATGGCCCTGGCCGGGTTTGTGCTGGTTGCGGTTGTTGCCCGCTTTGCGTTTCCGGCGGTCAGCATGGAGGGCGGCAGCTTCTGGATCGTTCGATCATCTCCCATTACGCTGCGCTCATTTTTATGGATAAAATTCTGGATTTATCTGCCGCCGCTTCTGGTACTTTCCGAAACACTCATTGTCGCCACCAATGTGCTGCTTCGCGTAACGCCCCTTATGATGGGGATATCGGTTGCGACCATTTTCTGTCTGACGCCGGCTGTGATTGCCGTGGGAATCGGCATGGGCGCTGCGTTTCCGGATTTTGAATCCGAGAACCCGGCCCAGTCCGTGACCGGTTTCGGCGGGATGCTGTTCATGATGGCTGCATCGGCACTGATCGGTGCGGTGATTCTTCTGGAGGCCGGCCCCGTATACCGTCTGTTTATGGCGGGCATCCGGGGAAAACAGATCTCTTTCTGGCTCTGGAGCTGGTCTGCTGCGGCTTTTGCCGGCGGCATGGCCCTTTGTATTGCCGCCGTTGTCATTTCCATGCGATTCGGCGAAACCCGTTTGAAACAGGAGAATGCCCATGTCTCTAAACTTTGAACCCATACGTCTTAACCAGCAGGAAGCCTATGCCAGGATTTTGGCAATGTGCCCGCAGCCTACATCCGATTACAGCTTCATCAACCTGTGGGCATGGGCGGACGAATACGGGCTGATATGGGCCTGGGAAAATGATCTGGTCTGGATTCAGCAGACGCTTCCCGAGCCCGTGTACTGGGCGCCGGTCGGCGACTGGCATGGGGTTGACTGGCCGGATGTTCTGTCCAGGCTGTTTTCTGGTTCGACCGCGTTTTCGCGTGTTCCGGAAAAGCTGGCCGATTTGTGGAGGCAAAGGGCAGGGGAGGGCCGGGTCTTTTCCGAGTCCCTTCGTGGACACTGGGACTATCTGTATGCCTGTTCGGATCTGATCAGCCTCAAGGGCAACCGGTATCATAAGAAAAAAAATCTGCTTAACCAGTTTCAGTCCACTTACATATACCGGTACGAGCCGCTTGGCCCGGCCATAACGGAAAAAGCCCTGGCCCTTCAGACCGACTGGTGCACCTGGCGGGACTGCGAAGCCAGCGACATGCTGTCCGCGGAAAACCGGGTGATCGAAAAAGTCCTGAAAAACTGGAGCCGCCTGAAAGGAATAACCGGCGGCGCGCTTTGGGTTGGTGACGCAATTGTTGCCTACACCGTTGCCGAAATGCTCGGCACCGATATGCTGGTCATTCATTTTGAAAAAGGCAACCCGGACTTCAAGGGCGTGTATCAGGCCGTCAACCAGATGTTCCTGGAGCATTTCTGCCATCCGGATATCCTGGTGAACCGCGAGCAGGATCTGGATGACGAAGGTCTTCGAAAGGCCAAGCTCTCCTACCTTCCCGTGGATTTTCTGCGGAAATTCCAATGTATACTGTAACCGTTTCCGAATAATGAAGATATGACTGATGCGGACAACCAATTTTATTGACAAAAACAACGGTGTTGAATAGGAACATCATATTCAACACATGTTTCGACAGCGGTCATGGAATTGTCATGAATCGAAGAACCTTCCTGAAAATTACGGGCATCGGCAGCATTGCGTTTGCCGCAGGATGCACGACGCAGCCGGAAAAGACATTTTATACCCTGGTTCATGCGCCGGACGACATGGTTCCGGGTGAAGCCACCTGGTATGCCTCCACCTGCCGGGAATGCCCGGCCGGGTGCGGTGTGCTGGCCAAGAACCGCGAAGGCCGCGTCATCAAGCTGGAGGGCAATCCCCGTCATCCGATCAACCGGGGGGCGCTCTGCATGCGCGGTCAGTCCGCTCTGCAAGGCGTTTACGACCCCGACCGGCTAAAAACGCCCATGGTTCAGGAAAATGGCGCCTGGCGATCCATCAGCTTTGAAGCCGCCGAGGCCATGATTACGGAAAAAGCCATGGAAGCCGGCAGGCAGGGGCCGAACCGGGTCCGGATGCTGAGTGAAATCGCCGGCGACAGCCTCCTTTCGCTGTTTCAGGATGCCTTACGTCAGTGGGAATCCGATGGGCCGGTTCTCTATGAGCCCTACGCCTATGAATCTTTGAAGGCCGCACATGAGGCGGTTTTCGGCATTCCCGCCGTTCCGTCGCTTCATATGGACCGGGCGGACCTCTTGATCGGATTCGGCGCGGACTTTCTGGAAACCTGGGTGTCTCCGGTGGAATATGCCCGGAAATTCAAAGCCATGCACGCCCTGCGCGACGGGAAAAAAGGGGCCTTTATCCAGGTCGGCCCTTTTGAGTCCCTGACAGCCGCCAATGCCGATCGTTGGCTGTCCTGCCGGCCCGGCGGCGAAGCCGCCGTGGTCTGCGGGCTGATTCGGGAAATGATCGCCCGCGGCCGGGGCCAGGGCCTTTCGGCTTTGGTCCGGGACCGAATGGCAAGGGCCTGCGAGTCCTTTACCCCGTCTGAGGTTTTACGACAGTCGGACGTTGGTGAAGCGGATTATCAAATGCTGGTCAGTCGTCTCCTGGATGCAAAAACTCCGCTTGTACTTGGCGCCGGTATCGGAGCCGACGGCTCGAATGCGCTTCAGGTTGATTTTGCCGTCATTTTGCTGAATCTGGTCCTGGACCCGCAACTGGGGCTTCATGATTTTGATAACCGGCATCGCATCGAGCTTGCGGTAAGGCGCTCCGAAGTTCTGTCGTTTCTGGAAGGTCTTGAAAAAATGCCGTCCGGACTGCTCCTGCTGAACAATACCAATCCGGTTTTCACCTTGCCCCCTTCCAGCCGCGCCGCGGAAGTCATCTCCCGCAAGGAAGTGTTCGTGGTCGGTTTCACCAATTTCATGGATGAAACCGCCATGCTCTCGGACCTGGTGTTTCCCGTCCAACTGCCACTGGAAACCTGGGATGCCTATGAGGGCAAGACCGCTGTGACCGGTATTCTGCAGCCGGCAATGGGCAGACTGACGGGTGCACCCGCAATCGGAGATGTGCTGCTGCGCTGCGCCTTTTCCGGAAAGCCGCAGGTTCCGGATTACAAGTCATTTATTGCAGGCCGCCTGATCGCCCGAAAAGCAGTTGAAAGCGATCGGGATTGGGTCGCCGCCGTTCAGACCGGCGGCATTTTCAAAACACCGCCGCCTGCATCAACTCCCCGGCTTTCTTCCGATGCCTTGCCCGTGGAACTGCTGTCCCGCCACATCCGGCCGGCCGCTGTTTTGCCGAAAGATGAAATGGTTTTTATCGGCGTTCCGTCCATCCGGTTTTTTGACGGCAGGGGCGCCAACAAATCCTGGCTTTGCGAAGTGCCCGATCCCCTGACCCTGGTGTCCTGGCAGAGCGTTGTTCAGGTCCATCCCGAAACCTTGGCCGCCAAGGGCTGGAAACAGGGGGATGTGATTGAGCTCCGGTCTGAGTCCGGGGTCCTGAAAGCGCCCGTCTTTGAATGCCCCGGCATTCATACCATGACACTGGTCATGGCCATCGGGCAGGGGCATACTTCTTATGGCCGCTATGCACGAAATCAGGGCCGCAATCCGCTGGCGCTGTTGGATGCCCGGGTCGATCCGGTCAGCGGAGGCCCTTCTTACCGGGTTTCCGTCTCCGTTGCCGGAATTGCCGGCGAGCGCCTGGAACCGGCGCATGAGGACGGCAGCCGGTTTCAGCATGGCCGGAAGATTGCCGTTGCCACGGCCCTTGAAACCCTTCAGCAGCCTGCCACCCATGAGAAGAACGGGCTCGGGATGTGGGATTTCCCGCTCACCCTGCCGCTTCCGGAAGGTTATGACGCCAAACGGGACATCTATCCCGCGCATCCGCACGTGGATTACCGGTGGGGAATGGCCGTGGATCTGGACCGTTGCATCGGCTGCGGGGCCTGCGCCGTTGCGTGCTACGCGGAGAACAACATCGGCATGGTGGGGGAAAAACAGATTCTTGCCGGCCGCGAAATGGCATGGCTGCGGATCGAGCGCTACCTGGATCCCGAAGACGAACGGCAAGTCATCTTTTTGCCCATGATGTGCCAGCACTGCGACAATGCGCCCTGCGAGTCGGTCTGCCCGGTCTATGCTCCCCATCACAACAAGGAAGGGCTGAACAACCAGATATACAACCGCTGCATCGGCACGCGCTTCTGCGGCCAGAATTGCCCCTACAAGGTCCGGCGATTCAACTGGCTGCACTGGGAAAGGCCGGAGCCGCTTCCCTTGCAGCTCAATCCGGATGTGACGGTCCGCAGCAAGGGCGTTATGGAGAAATGCTCCTTCTGCATTCAGCGGATCAAGGACGGGCATGATGCCGCCAAAAACGAGAAGCGAAATATCCGAGACGGCGAGGTGACTCCCGCCTGCGTGCAGACCTGTCCCACCCATGCGCTTGTTTTCGGTAATTTCATGGATCCGCAAAGCCGGGTGCGGCGCATTATCGACGATCGCCGGGCCTATCAGGTTCTGGGATATCTGAACACAAAGCCTGCCGTGATCTATCTCAAGAAAGTCCTTCAAGCTATCTGAAATCCCGCCGGGATACGCCGTTCGAATGGATCGCAGGTTCACTGATGCACTTATCCGATGGCTCGGCAATTCCGATTCCATTTTTGAATGCTATTTCCTTGACCCTCTTGCCGACATTCATTAAACTAAAAATCGGGCAAGGGACGGCCTGACTTTTATGGAGGGCAACATGGACAAGAATCACTTGAAACAGCTCCTTGCAGGGTTTTGCATTTCAAGCCTTGTTTCAGGTGCGGCACTTATGACGGGTTGCGGGAAGCAGTCCGCCAGCGGCTGATCCGGAACCAAACCGGGTACAGGTAGTACCCAGAGCGGCTGATCCGGATCAAAGACGGGTGCAGGTAGCACCGAACAGACCCCGACATCTCAGCCCGCCAGTGGCTGCAGTGGCTGAGGCGGCGTCAAAAAGCAGTAACATAGTGCAGGTTGCACTATCGGAAAAAACCGATGATCCATGGCGTTTTCAGGGCGTCGGTATTCACGCATTTGAAAGTTTTCTCATCATGAGCATCGATATTAACGGATAATCGTCGTCCTTTGTCCGACATATGCCTATGAACCGGACCGACATCGAAAAGAATTTCCCCGACTGCCTGCCGGATCTTGCCGGACTGGAACGGCAAATCTTTAAAATTACGCAAGAAGAGATCGCCGTTCCGGACCATTTGGATGAAACCGCCCTGAACCCTTCCCTGAATCTGATGGAGGTTTCCTGGAAGCGCCTCCCGGACTGTTTAGATTCATCAGGAACGGGCGTTCCGGAGCCGGGGAAGGAATTTGTTGCGATTTGGAAGCATCCTGCTGACGGCAAGGTTCACGCAAAGACCGCCACCGCAGAGGATCTTCTGATGCTTAAAATGATTTGCGAGAAGATCGATCGCAAGGAAGTGGCGCGGATCGGCGCTTTACCGGTCACTGCCGTGGATGCGGCAATGGATCGTGCTGTTGAAAATGGAATCCTCTTTGCGCCCCGGTCCCGCATTCGGCGGGATTTCTCCGCTGTTGAACCCTCTTTTTGCAACATCGACCGGTATCGGACCTCCCCGGCATTTACCCTGCAATGGCATATCACGCAGGCCTGCGACCTGCATTGCAGGCATTGCTACGACCGCAGCGACCGATCCATGCTCACGCTTGATGCGGCACTGCGGATACTCGATGACCTGGACGGTTTCTGCACCGGAAAGCATGTAAAGGGGCAGGTTTCCTTTACCGGCGGCAACCCGCTGCTGCATCCGGATTTTTCCGCCATATACCGGGCTGCCGCGGACCTTGGTTTTTCTTTGGCCATTCTCGGTAATCCCGCGCCGCGCAAGCGGCTAGAGGAATTGATTTCCATCCAGCGGCCCGGTTTTTTTCAGGTGAGCCTGGAGGGTTTGCCCGAATACAATGATTACATCCGGGGAAGCGGTCATTTTGAAAGGGTGATGGACTTTCTGGATCTGCTCCGGGATCTGGATGTCTATTCGATGGTGATGCTCACCCTGACGCGGGATAACCTCGGCCAGATTATTCCCCTGGGAGAAAGGCTGCGGGGCAGGACGGATGCATTTTACTTCAATCGGCTGGCGCGCGTGGGAGAAGGGGCGTCCCTCGAGCTTCCGGCAAAGCAGGACTATGTCGCTTTTCTGGAAGACTACCTGACTGCCTCGAAAGAAAATCCGGTCCTGGGCTTGAAAGACAACCTCATCAATGTCCTCTTGCACCACAAAGGCGAAGAACCCTTTGGTGGATGTACCGGATTCGGGTGCGGCGCGGCGTTCAATTTTCTCTCCTTGCTGCCGGACGGTGAGGTTCACGCCTGCAGGAAATTTCCATCCGCCATCGGCAGTGTCAATACGCAAAGCCTGGCTCAAATTTATGATTCGGACATGGCGCGCCGGTATCGATCCGGCTGCGCCGAATGTCTGCCGTGCTTGCTCCGTCCGGTATGCGGAGGCTGCCTGGCATGCGTATACAGCCATGGTCTTAATGTTTTTGAACAAAAAGACCCATTCTGTTTCATTTGATCCGCAATGTCCGGGATATTCACTGGGTATACCCTGTCATTGATGTGCGATAATGGGCTCGACCCCTATTGATTTTTTCAGCACACTGAGCATTTGCGGACTCAACTGCTTGAACAGTTCTGCGTTGTACGAACCGTGGCACGGTACGGGAATTTCAGCGTTGTTCAAATCCACATACTTGATCGTTGGATCATTGGTGTCGGGTGCGTCGCTCTGTGGCCGGGTTGGATCCATGCTTGGCACGGGGAGTTTGCCGGTACCGCCGGCCGTCAAATTGTTCGGGTAATTCTGATTCAAGTCATTCTGGACGATCTGCTGCACCGCGATGGCGTGTTTGCGCGAGGTTGCGGCAGGCGTTCCCTCCGCGACCGCCGGGTCAACGTTAACCGTGACAATTGAAACGGTGTCGTCGCTGTTCAGATAGAACTCGAAAGTCCGGAACTGTTGGGGAAAGTCCCGCAACGACGAGGTTTCCACCTGCCAGAATCCTTGCTCCGGCTTGGCGGGATCCGCCGATGGAAAGGCCTTCACGGTATTCAGATGCCGATGTCCGGCAATCCACATGAGCAGATTCGGCGTGTTCTGCAGCGTCGTTACCAAGTCAGCAAGGCACACGGCGTTCCGGTGCCGGGGTGCGATATTTGTCGTTTCGCCCCACCATTCAGTTTCCGAGCCGATGGGTGCAACCCCAATGGGGATGTGGGCTGCGATAATCATCAACTGGTTGGCGGCCTGGCCCCGGGCCAGTTCGTCTTGCAGCCACGCCCAGCGCTGTGCGTCCAGATAACCATGGCCATGGATATCGGTCGAGCCGTCGTCTTCCCTTTGGGTATCGTCCAGTACGATCACCTTGAGCGGTATCTTCGGGTTTGGAACGAAGCTGTAACAGGTAAACCCAAGCGGACTGCTTTTGTCGACCAGATTGAAGCCGTGGCCGACCGGCTTGGTCGTCGTCTCGAAAAATTCTCTTGTCCACTCCGTCCTCATAAGCGAGCGACGATCCGGATCGGCAACGACCTTTGGCGCGCCGGCAGAAAAAACCGGATCGGCGGCCGGCCCCGCATAGATGATCTTTCCGTGCGGGGTCGAACCATCGATCACGCCCGTGAAGAACTGCGGCTTGGCAGTCATCCCTTCACTGTTGAACAAAACGGGAAATGTCCGCAGGTTCGGGACAAGAATGTCGGCAATGGACCAGACGGAATCGGAAATGTACGATTGACGAATGCCCAGCGCCGGATTCGCATCCACGGGAAATGATCCGATATAAAAATGATCGTGGTTGCCCATCGCCTGATACCAGGGAATGGACTTGTCCAGTCCGGCGGCCTGGTATGGTTTTTGGTAGTCGATGCTATCCGCGCCGAGATGGGCGCCGGAACCGGGTGTGATGATTTTGCCGTCAATGACGTCGATATACCACCTGAGTTCATTGTACGATGTACTGTTGCAGGTGTCGCCGAGCGATATGCCGAAATCGAACGGGTTCTGCTTGTGCAGTGCATTGACCGTCTGAACCGCTGCATCCAACACGTGCGTGGTGCTCATCATCACCGGCGAGTAGATTGAAGTGTTGTTGTAGGCAAATCGCTCGGCCTGCTGAAAATAGATCAGTTGATTCGGCGCTTCCTTATCCGTGATGTGAATATCCGAAAAAGTAAAGAAGTTGATGAGTTTGGTTTTTCGGGCTGACGACGGTTTGCTATAACTCTTTGGCATGATATCCGTTCTCGGCATCAACGGGAGCGGCGAGCCGACCGTCCAGTTGCCATAGCCATACTTGCCATATTGTTTGACCTGGAAAATCTGAGTCTTTGTCAGACCCGGCAGCGTCTTGGGAAACGTAATCATCTCCTGAAGCGTCGTAGTCACGTTGGGTCTAATCGGGTATTGCTGTATCTCGGTACCGCCTTTGCCGGCGCCGATATCCCCAAATGCCAATGAACTCAGCGCCATCGCACCGAATGTACCGGCGGAATAATACAAAAATTCCCGTCGGGTGATTGCGATAGAACTACCTGAATCAGTGATTCTTCTTGGTTTATTGCGATCCATGCTTCAATTCTCCTTAACAAACTTGCCGTTCTTCTTTTCAATGTGGATTCTCCTCAAGGGCTGAGGGTCATTTTCCGGTTGCAGGCTTTTCGCAACTGGCAGGGCACTTCTCAAATCCGAAAGCCGGGTGCGAGATTGACCGACATATGTGTAAACCGTTCGGTAGATATTCAGCGGACGCTCAAACGCTTCCTTTGATCATGAATATATAGTTGTTCTTCGGCATCTCGTCGGAGAACTTGAGTGAAGAGTAACATTCAACTGAAATAAGGGAGGAGGTGGGGACGCACTATGGCGGACGGATGGTATGCCTTCTCATAATCGTCTACGCATCAACTTCCAGCGAAAACGCGATTATGCACGGGCTCAAATTATCGGAGGTTCATTATATCCTGGTCCCATGCCTGTGTGTTCATTAATTCATTTTGCCCTCTGATATTATCCATTCAGAAACTTGCATGCATTCAATTTAAGCCCCTTTCCCGGCAGGGTCATCAGAGTAGAGGTGCCGTGGGCGATCAGCTCCCGCTTTTCATTTAAAACAGTCGTTTCGGCATAGCTGATCGAATTTCCCGACCGGATGGCGCGGCCCTCTGCAATCAACAGCCCGGTTTCGACGGGTCTTAGGTAATTCAGTTTCAGATCGATATTGACCAGACCCGCACCTTCCGGGATCCGCATGTAAACCGCCCAGAAAGTCGCAGTATCGATCAGGGTGGCCAGCACGCCGCCATGAACAATGCCGAAAGCCTGGAGGTGGCAGCGGTTCGTATTCAGGTCAAGTACGGCCCTGTCCAGTGCGACTTCCAGCAGTCGCATCGACATATGATCCGGGAAAGGGCTGGCGTTGACGATTTCGATTAATTCTTGGATATATTCAGGATTCGGATTCAGCAAGGGCATCTCCTGGTATTCTTGATGGATTTTATTGATTATCGCTTGCGCACGATCAGGCTGCCGATGGAGTACCCGGCGCCGAAAGAGCAGATCACGCCGATTTCGCCGCTTACAAGGTCCTGGTTGTAGAGGTGAAAGGCGATGATGGAGCCCGCGGAAGCCGTATTGGCGTAGCGGTCCAGTACGATGGGCGCCAGGTCCATGCCGGCTTCTTTTCCAAAAAGCCTGTTCGAGATCAGGGTATTCATGTTGATATTGGCCTGGTGGAGCCAGAAGCGCCGGATGTCCTGGACGGTCAGCCCCAGACTTTCCAGATGACTGCGCAGATGCAGTTCCGCCATGGGACAGACCTCTTTATATACCTTGCGGCCGTTTTGATGGAAAAGCTTGTCCGCACCGAAGGGCTCCGCATCGCTGGCGCGGCTGAGGATGCCGAAATTGGACCTGACGTTGCTGGAAAACTGGGTCATCGCCTTTGTGCCGAGAATGTCATAAGCATGCGGCGCCGTGCAGGTGTCCGCCCGCTCCACAATGGTTGCGGTTGCGACATCGCCGAAAATAAAGTGGCTGTCGCGGTTGCAGTAGTCAACCTGGGAAGTTATCAGCTCCGGATTGATCAATAGGACGCAGCGGGCGGTGCCGGCGGCCACCATCTCGTAACCCCGCTGCAGGGCAAAGGTGGCGGCGGAGCAGGCCACCAGCATGTCAAAGCCGAAGCCCTTTATTCCCAGCTCGTTTTGCACCTCGATCGCGATTGCGGGGTAGGCACGCTGGGTGTATGCGCAGGAGACGATGACCGCATCGATGTCGGCGGCGGATTTACCGGCGGCCTTCATGGCGTCCCGGGCGGCATGAATCGCGATCTCCGCCTGCTCGGAAAGCGCATCTTCCGGGCGCTCCGGTATGGCGGGTCGCATCCGTTCAATGTCCAGAATGCCCTCTTTGATATAAGCATAGCGCTGCCGGATGCCGGATGCTTTGAGGATAAATTCCACGGACGATTTCTGCCTTGCCTCCAGTTCGCCGGCCTGAATCGCCGCGGCGTGCTCCGTATTGTATTTGTCGGTCCAGGCATTATAGGATGCAACAAGTTCTTCGTTGGTAATGATATGTTCCGGGGTCCAAAGGCCCGTTCCGCTGATAACAACGGTTGCCGGTATTTCTGATGGCATATTTGTCCTTATTCCTTGAGAATCGGAAGAGTGATTTGATTACCCGATTGAAAGCGATTGCGGTTGGTTGATTGATGGCAACAAAGGTTTCTTGTCGAATCGGGCTGTGTTGGGAATGCAAAAAGTGCGAATGGAAATCGTCGGGAATATCTCCGATTTTGAGGTCCCTGCGTTTGAAGCAAAACCCGGACGTCTTTTTATCAGGGTCTATGATGAATAACAATGCAGATAATCGGGATTTTTGTAAAAGAAAAGTAATACTCAAGCCGTTTTATGATTCTCAGGACAGGCAGTTCGGACCAGGGGCTTTGAGATCACTTTGAAACGTGTTATTGATAAAATTATCAAATAATGGCATTCTTGCTTGCACCAATGGGAGCTGCCCATGAAAACAGTTGATAAGACCATATCCCGCATCCTGTTTCATCCGAGAGAAGAAGCGCCGGGCTATATTCCTGCGGGCATCCGGACCCTTACCGTTTCCGGGGACAGCAGAATCGGCGGATATCTGCATCTTCACCCCACAAGCGATACGCTCCTGCTGTTTTTTCACGGCAATGGCGAAATCGCCGCCGACTATGACGATATTTATCCGTATGTTACCGGATGCGGCGTTTCGTTCTGGAGTGTCGATTACCGCGGGTACGGCCAAAGCTCCGGCCAGCCGGCGTACAGCCAAATGTTTGAGGATGCCGAAGCCCTTTTGAACGATATTTCCCGCATGGCGCAGACCGTGAAACGGACGTTCAGCCGTATTCTGGTCATGGGCCGATCTCTCGGGAGCGCATCCGCGCTGTTTCTGGCATCCCGCCATGCATCGGAATTGAGCGGTCTGATTCTGGACAGCCCGTATGCCGACGGGCTCAAACTCATTTACAGACTGAGCGGCATTATGCTGGACAAGAAGGATCTTCCGGATTTCGTGGATAACATCGACCTTATGCGCGCAACAGACCTGCCGACGCTGATCATTCACGGCACCATCGACCAGATCATTCCCATATCCGATGCCGTAGCCCTTTACAACGCCTGTCAAAACCCCGCAAAGCGCCTGGTCGAGATCGATGGCGCCGGACACAACGATCTGATGTTCAGAGGCGGCGACAGCTACTGGTCTTCGGTCCGGGAACATATCATCCATACAATTCCCAAAACCCGTTTTAATTGATTTTGTCAGAGTTGATTGGTTTTTATTTTTAATCATCGTCCGGGAAGGGAAACCGTTTATGAAATTCACATTTGCACACAACAACTTTAACGTGTTGAATCTGGAAAAAAGCCTCGATTTCTACAAAAAGGCCCTGCAACTGACCGAGGTCAGAAGGCGTGAGGCAGCGGACGGAAGCTTTGTCCTTGTTTTTCTCGGCGACGGCCAGACGCCGCACCAGCTCGAATTGACCTGGCTGAAGGACCGGCAGGAACCTTACAATCTCGGCGACAACGAATTTCATCTGGCCTTCAGGGTTGACGATTTTGCGGGCGCCCATGCCCTGCATGCGCAAATGGGCTGTATCTGTTATGAAAACAAAGCCATGGGAATCTATTTCATCAATGATCCGGACAATTACTGGATCGAAATCGTCCCCATAAGATGATGCGGGTGGCGGATGACACACCAACGGTTACCATTCATTCCAGCCGGAAATGAACACCCCTTGTCCCGGCGCCGGTTTCTTGCAATGGGCGCCAGATTCGCCCTGGCAGCCGGCGGCTGCCGTCTGTTTTCCGGTGCATGGCCGGCATCGGCCGGAACATCTGCCGGAACATCTACCGGATCGGATGATCCCCCCGAAGCCAGGTACTGGGCCGGGTCGGTTGGCGAAAAGTCCGGCTGCCTGGCATGCCATGCCGCCGATGAAGCGTTGCCCGATAAAGAATACCACCGGAAACAGCCGATCGTAAAATGCCTGCTGTGCGCCCAGGGGTGTGTGCTGAAAAACGGGGAGCGGGGCAGGTGCCGGGCAAGAATCAATCAGAACGGCGTTTTAAAAAGCCTGGTCTATGGCCGTCCCGCGGCCATTCACGTGGATCCCGTCGAAAAAAAGCCGTTTTACCACTTTCTTCCCGGCTCCAATGCATTTTCCCTGGGAACGGCCGGATGCCCGCTGAGCTGCCGGTTCTGCCAGAATTGGGAGATATCCCAGGCCAGGCCCGAAGATATCCGTGCATCGGTATATTCTCCTGAGGAAATCGTTTCTTCATCCGCCCGCAGACACTGTCCCGTCATTGCGTTCACCTACAACGAGCCCACGGTTTTTATCGAATACCTCACGGATATCGCCCGGCTGGGCCGGAAACAGGGGATGAAAAGCGTACTGGTAAGTTGCGGATTCATGAATTCCCGTCCTTTGGATGAGATGTGCGAGGTGCTGGATGCGATCAAGATCGACCTGAAGGGCTTCAGTCCGGATTTTTACCGCGACGTCTGCGGGGCGGAACTGGACCCGGTCCTGCGAAGCATCAAGGAAATTTCAAGGAAGGGGGTTCACCTGGAAATCGTCAACCTGGTAGTCCCGACGCTAAACGATTCCCCGTCCATGATGAACCGCCTGATCGAGTGGGTGGCTGGTGAAATCGGCCCGGATGTCCCGGTGCATTTCACCCGGTTTCACCCGGCATACCAGATGCTGCAACTGCCCCCGACCCCGGTTTCAACCCTGGAAAAGGCCTATGAAACCGCAAAATCAAAAGGGCTTCATTATCCTTACGTGGGAAATGTGCCGTCACACCCGGGAAACCACACCTATTGTCCGTCCTGCGGAAAAACGGTCGTGGAGCGGACCGGTTTTTTTGTTCTGTCCAACAGGATTCTGAACGGCAAATGCCCGTTCTGCGGGCGGGCCATTGCCGGCGTGTGGTCCTGAAGCCAGGAGGAGGAGGTGGTGCACCGTGAAATGGTTTCGATGGCTCTTTGTTCTGTTGGCGGTTCTTGCGGCGCTCTCGGCGGACTGCGCCGCCGAGAGCTCTTTTGTCCGCCCCGCCTGTGTTGCCGGTAAATTCTATCCCGAAGACCCCAAACGGCTTTCCGCCGTTATCGACACCTTGATGCGCCAGGCTGCGGCCGGGGAGATGGAAGCGCCGGTGGCGCTGGTGGTTCCCCATGCCGGGTACACGTATTCCGGTCAGATCTGCGCGGATGCGTTCAAGCTGGCTTCCCGTTTTTCGTTTGACCGGATCATTATCCTGGGCACCAACCATACGGATGCGGATTTTAAGGGCATCTCCGTCTTCGACGCCGGTGAATTCGAGACTCCGCTCGGCCGGATTCCGGTGGATGAAGAGATTGCGAAAACGCTTGTCTCAGCCGGAAAGCCCGTGACCACGGATCGCCGGGTGCATACCCGGGAGCATTCCATCGAAGTGATCCTGCCGTTCATCCAGAAGGTGTTTCCCAAGGCAAGAATTGTTCCGATCATTGTCGGCGGGCCGGATATCGACATGTGCCAAAGGTTCGGCGGCATGCTCGCCGATGCGATCCGGGGGAAAAACGCCCTCATCGTTGCCAGCTCGGACCTGTCGCATTATCCGAGCGACAGCGATGCAGCGGAAGTGGACCGCAGCACCCTGAATGCCATGCTGCGGCTTGACCCCGGCGCCTTTCTGGCCGAAGTCCGGCGCTTGGAGGGCCTGCCGGTCCGGAATCTGGCGACTGCCGCCTGCGGACTGGAACCGATCCTGACCGCAATGGCCGCTGCCAAATCTCTGGGGGCGGACTGCGGTCGGGTCATCAGCTACGCCAATTCCGGTGATACAGCGCTTGGCGATCGCTCCCGGGTGGTCGGCTATGCCGCCGTAACGTTCTGCAAGGCATCTCGGCCCTGCGGCGACCCCTTGGCGGCCGGAACTCCGGCCAAGGATGCCGTGCCTCCGGCTCTGACCGGCGAGCAGAAACAGGTGCTGCTCGCATTTGCCCGGAACACCATCCGGCAGTATCTGGAATCCGAAACCACGCCGCTGTTCCGGCGGAATGACCCCGCTTTTCTGGAAAAACAGGGCGCGTTCGTCACCTTGAAAAAACACGGTGAACTGCGCGGGTGCATCGGCCACATGGTGCAGGATCTGCCCTTGTATCAGACCGTCGGCCGGATGGCTCTGGCCGCGGCCCTGTATGATTCCAGGTTTTCACGCCTTTCCCTGACAGAGCTTAAGGATATAAAAATCGAGATCTCGGCATTAACGCCCTATCAACCGGCCACCTTGGACCAGATTCGGGTCGGGCAGGACGGGGTCCTTCTGAAGCGCTCCGGCCGCTCCGCGGTTTTTCTGCCCCAGGTGGCGCCCGAGCAGGGATGGACCCGGAGTGAAATGCTGGACAACCTGTGCCGCAAGGCAGGACTCTCATCGGATTGCTGGCAGCAGGGCGCGGAGTTTCAAACCTTCCAGGCGGTCATATTCAGTGAACCGTGAGCTATCGGACTCTGGCGGCTTAAACATCGGCAATCCATCCGGCAGTGACCGATTGAGGGGGAAATGTTTTCCTGCCAGCGACTTGCCCTCCCTTCAGCCTCCCTCCGCCGGGAGGGGGAGTGAACGGCTGCATTCAAGGGTATCGGTGCTGGATCCGGTTTTGTTCTGCATCGGGTCCGTATCGGTACTGGGTCAGGTGGTTCTTTTCAGGGAATGGATGGTTGCCGGCTGCGGGGTGGAGCTCATCTGCGTTCTGGCCCTGGGCATGTGGATGCTCTTAAATGCCGCAGGGGTTATCCTGGCGGCGACCAAACGCGGCCCGAATCTCTCCGCATCCCTCTTTGGGGCGGGTATCGGGGTTGTGGTGGGCATGGTTTTGATCCGCCGGCTGCGAAACCTTGCCGGTCTTCCTCCGGGGACTTATCTGCCGCTGTCTGTCATTATCCCGGCCGTTGTCGCGTCCCTCTTGCCGCCATGCCTGTTGCTGGGTGCGGCCTTTCAGCGAACCGCGGAACAGGGGATGTGCCGCGGCCGCACCCTGGCCCGCGCCTATGCTGTGGAATGCGCGGGCAGCGTATTCGGAGGCCTGATGTCCGCCCTGATGCTGCACTGGGGCGTTCAGAACCTGGCGCAGGCACTGGTCTGCGCGGTCATCACCATGGCGGCTGCGGTTCTGGCCTTAGATCAAAAACCGGAAAAAAACCGTCATCCGGTCGGGCCTGCCCTGAAATGGCTTTTGGCGGGCATATTCCTGATGGCCCTGATGGCAGGTTCAGGTAAACTGGATCAGGCCATGACCCGGTGGAATCATCCCGACCTGATGGAGAGTCTGGACAGTGGATATGGCAGGCTTTCGGTGACCCGAAGCCAGGGCCAGACCGTGCTGTATCAAAACGATGTCCTGATTGCCGACAATCAGTCCGATAGTCCCGAGGAACTGGTTCATCTGGCCTGCCTTCAGCATCCGGATCCACGGCGGGTGCTTGTAATGGAAGGATCGGCCGAAGGGCTTAGCGTGGAGGCGGCCAGGCACATGCCGGATATCATCCACCCGATCGAAATTGA
>JBBIPX010000018.1:0-1788 GCA_037442625.1 Desulfobacteraceae bacterium | reverse complement strand
GATCAGGTCGAAATCGATCCGGCCCTGATCCGTCTGACCCGAAAGTACATGACAGCGGCAGCGGATTTCCCGGAGTCCGGCCATCAGCATCAAATACACACCCATATTGAGGATCCGCGCCAGTATCTGCGAACGGATAAGATCTTTGATCTGATTATTTCCGGCTGTGCCGAGCCCTCCACCGCCCTGGCAAACCGGTTTTTTACCCGGACGTTTTTCAAGGCGTGCCGGGAGCGCCTGGCGCCCGCGGGGATTCTGGGATTCCGGCTGAACGCATCGGAAAACTTCTGGTCTCCGGCCCTGGCATACCGGAATGCATCCATTGTGGCCTCCCTTGGCGCCGTGTTTCCGCATATCCTGGTGCTTCCGGGAAGCGTCAACGTGGTGCTGGCCTCCCAATCCGAACTTGTGACCGATCCTGAGATCCTGATCGCCCGATTCCGGGATCGGGATCTGAAAACGCGGCTGGTGACGCCGCCTTACATCGCGTATGTGCTGTCCAATGACCGCCGCGATGATATCGGCCGGATTCTTGCCGGACAGTCTGCCCCGCCGAACACGGACGATCGGCCGGTCTGCTATTCTCTGACAACCTGGATATGGCTTTCACGGCTGATCCCGGCCATGACCCATCAAAATGTCTCCGGCTGGCTTCAGGCAGTGCTCCGGTATGAATGGATCGCAGTGGCTTTTATCATACTTGGCTGCGGTATCGGGATGAACCGGCTGGCGGCTGGTGGCGGGTCGCCGGCTTATGCGGCAGCGGGTTTTGCCGGGTTTGGCGCAATGGTGCTGGAGAGCGCCATGATGCTTTATTACCAGACGCAGAGCGGCGCACTCTATCAAAACATGGGGATACTGTTCATGGCATTCATGCTCGGCATGAGCGCCGGCGCCCTGGCAACCCTGCACCTGTTGCGGCAATTCCGGGGCCGATCCGTTTCCCGGACCATGGACGCATTGCTGTTTTGCCTGCCGGCAGTTGTATGCCTTGGCTGGACCGGGATGCAATTTATAAGCGATGCGCCGGGTCTGATTCCGGTGGCTGGCTTGCTGGCGGTCGCCGGATTCGGGGTATCGGCCATCTTCACCCGGTATGCCCACGAATCCGGTCATCCGCGGTCGCTTTACGCCGCCGATGTTGCCGGCGGCGGCATCGGCGCCCTTGTCTGCGGGATATTGCTGTTTCCGCTGCTGGGCTTAAGCAGATCGATCTTCCTGCTGGCGGGAATATCCATCGCGGCCGGCATCGGGGTGGCGCTGTCTTCCCGCCATCATTCTTGAAAGGGCGCGGCATCCGTATCAAGCACCGATTTCCCGGACTCGATTCCGAAAAAGTCTTGACTTTCTCGGAATATGCGACAGAATAGTCACCATGGAAAGATATCTGACAAAATATATCCGAGAAGATTTGGATAAAAAAATCATACTCCTGACCGGGCCAAGACAAACCGGAAAGACCACATTGTCCAAAATGCTGAAAAACGATTTCGATTATTTCAATTTTGACAATCCGGACGACCGCTTGAGTTTACAAAAAAAATCCTGGGATCGATCAAAAGAGCTTGTCATATTTGATGAACTTCACAAGTTGAAAAACTGGAAATCATGGCTTAAAGGCGTTTATGATACGGAAAAAATACCTCCCTCTATCGTTGTTACAGGCAGTGCCAAGCTTGATACATATCGGAAAGCCGGTGATTCCTTGGCCGGCCGGTTTTTCCAATTCAGAATTCATCCTTTGGATTTAAAGGAAATTCATACTTTTTCAACACCGGAAAACCTTGT
>JBBIPX010000017.1:0-41018 GCA_037442625.1 Desulfobacteraceae bacterium | reverse complement strand
TTATAAATGCGTTCAAGATGGCTATACAAATGGAGGCGTATAAAGCTTGCAAAAATTCAAAAATGGGGAAATAGCCAGGGACTTCGCATTTCCAAGAACCTGCTTGCAGATGCACGGCTTAATATCGGCGATGAGGTCGATATCAGCGTAAAAGAAGGCATTATGGTCGTGGCGCCGGCCAAAAGGATACGAGGCCGCCATAGCCTTAAGGATCTTGTGGCCCGTATTTCAAAAAGCGACCAGCCCGGTGAAGTCGATTGGGGAGAGCCGGGCGGCAAGGAGGTCTGGTAGATGGCGGCCTATATCCCGAAACAGGGAGACTTCATTGCGATCGCGCTTGATCCACAATCCGGTCATGAACAGAAATGTCGGCGACCCGCATATGTTGTCAGCAAAGATCTGTTCAACCGAAGCACCGGTCTGGCTATCGTTTGCCCGATAACAAACACGGATCGCTCCTTTCCCTTTCATGTGTCTATCCCGAAAGACAGCAAGCTGTCGGGCTTTGTTATGGTCGAGCAGGTTAAATCTGTCGATTTCAATACCCGCCGCGCGAAACGTATTGAAAGAGGAAACGATGAGTTGCTTTCAGACGTGCTTTCCATATTGGATGCTATCGTTTACTGATCGGCCAGCCCAACATGCAAGCGCATGCCAAACAACGTGCGCCGCTTAATTTTTTGTTCGGCTTGATCCCCTGTAACATCTTCTGCAAATCCGGAGAGAACTCCCATGACAATCCTGTGGTGGTACTGGCTGTCTTTTGGGCTGATTCTGATCAGCGCCGAGCTCTTTATTCCGTCTTTTACGATTATCTGGTTCGGCCTTGGGGCCTGCCTGGTGGGGCTTTTTCTGTTTTTATTTCCCGAATCCGCCTTCAGCCTGCAACTGTTTATGTGGACAGCGGCATCATCGGTGCTCACTTTTCTCTGGTTTCGGCTGCTGAAACCCAAAATGCCGGACAAAACCACGGCCGGCATGTCGCAGGAAGCCATTCTGGGCGAAGTGGGAATGGTTGTAAAAGCCAATGCAACATCTCTTGAAAAGGGCAGGGTGCGCTTTACCCTGCCGGTTCTGGGGGCGGATGAATGGGATTATACCAGCGCGGATCTTCTGCAGCCGGGGGATTATGCTCGGATTTCCGGGATTGACGGGCATGTGCTGAAGGTAGGGAAAAAATAATTATCAAGGAAAGGAGAAATGTATATGACCGGAGGTCTGACTGTTGTCGGTATTTTAACGGTTCTGATTGTTTTGACGATTTTCATGGGTGTGCGGATTGTGCCCCAGGGATATAAACATGTGGTGCAGCGCTTGGGGAAATATCATACCACCCTGAACCCGGGGCTGAATTTCGTCATTCCCTATCTGGATATCATTTCCCATAAAGTCATCACAAAGGATATTTCCCTGGATATCCCGACCCAGGAGGTGATCACCAAGGATAATGCGGTGATCATGACCAACGCCATTGCATTTATCAACGTCATTGAACCCCAGAAGGCCGTCTATGGCATCGACGATTACCGGTTCGCCATTGTGAACCTGATTCAGACGTCGCTCCGAAGCATCGTCGGAGAGATGGACCTGGATGATGCGCTCAGTTCGCGGGAGCTTATCAAATCGAAGCTGAAGGGCGGCATTTCAGACGATGTGGCGGCCTGGGGAATTGTGGTTAAGACCGTTGAAATCCAGGATATCAAACCTTCTGCGACCATGCAGCAGGCCATGGAAAAGCAGGCGTCCGCGGAAAGATCCCGAAGAGCCGCCATTACCGAGGCGGAAGGAAAGAAAGTTGCGGCGATATTAAACGCCGAAGGCGCCAAGGAAGCCCAGATCCAGGAAGCCGAAGGCAAGCTGGAGGCCTCCAGAAGGGATGCTGAATCCAAGGTCATCATGGCCAATGCCACAAAGGAAGCCATTCAACGGGTTTCGGACGCCATCGGGGACCGTCAGCTTCCTGCCATTTATCTTCTAGGAGAGCGCTACGTGGATGCCTTTAAAAACCTGGCTGCCTCACCCAACGCCAAAACCATCGTGATGCCGGCCGATATCCTGAAATCCGTCCAGGGGATGCTTGGGGGAAAATAAAGAAGGAAAAGGGCGGTAAGCCTATTGTGAATTATTACTGTTTTGATTGCCTGCCGTCTTCGCGGCATTTTTTTCCATACCAGTCGATCTGGCGGCAGATTCCCCGGATGATGCTGACTTCTCCGGCTTTCAGTTGCAGGCGGGTGAAAAAACGCCGGATCTTGTTCATCCAGTAGTCCGGGTTTTCCGGATTGATGTAGCTGATCCGGACCAGAATATCGCGAAGCTGGTCATACATGCCGTCCAGCTCAATGCGTGTGGCAAGCCTGGGAGCTTTTGCCTCTGACAAAGGTCTGCAGCCTGCTGTATACAGCTCGTAACACATGACCATGACGGCCTGGGCCAGATTCAGTGAGGAGAATTCGGCGGTCGGGATATTGACCAGCTCGTGGCAGAGACGAAGGTCTTCGTTGGAAAGTCCCCGGTCTTCGGGGCCGAAAACAACGGCGATGGTGTTTTCCCTGGAAAGGGATATGAGCCGCTCTGCCATGTGAGATGGGGAAAGGACCACTTCCCGCTCCCCGCCCAGGCGAGCGGTGGTTCCAACGACGATGTGAAACGGGGACAGGGCGTTCCGAAGATCCCGGGCGATCTGAATCTCCTCGACCACATCGGCAGCCACGTGGGTTGCCATTTTGAGCACCCGGGAAAGTTCGTAGTTTTCAGGGTTGACAATGATCATGCGGCGGATACCCATGTTCCGCATGGCCCGGGCAGCAGCCCCGATATTTTCCGGAAACCGGGGCCGCTGCAGGACAATGGTGATATGGTCCAGATTGATACGTTCGGTGGATGATTTCAACTTACAATTTCAAAGCTGTTAAAGAAATATCCGATTTCAAAAGCTGCGGATTCCGGAGAGTCCGAGCCGTGAACCACGTTTTTTTCAATATCGGTTGCAAACTCCCTGCGGATGGTGCCTTCCGCGGCGTTCTTGAAATTGGTTGCGCCCATCAGATCCCGGTATATGGATATGGCGTTTTCGCCTTCCAGAACCATCACCACGACAGGCCCTGAAGTCATGAATTCGGTCAGGCTGGTAAAAAAAGGCCTTTCCCTGTGAACGGCGTAAAAGCCTTCTGCCCGGGCCCGGGTCATGTGCAGCATTTTCATGGCGATGATTTTCAGGCCGGACTTTTCCAGTTTCTGAATCACGCTGCCGATCAGGTTCCGGGAAACCCCGTCGGGTTTGATAATGGATAAGGTGCGTTGCATGATTTTTTCCTTTCAGAATGGTTTGATTTTGTAAGAAGTCGGAAATCAGGTGCCGAAGTCCGGACGCTTTGGATATCCGTTAATCATTTACCTGCTCCTATGTTAGATTGAGACTTTTTTTGATGTTTTGAATACGGTTTCTGGCATGATCGGGCTCACGAATGCCGGATAATGCCTGAAGATTTTTGGATGCTTCATCCGGAGATTCTTTCCGGTTGGCCAGAACCATGCGGTACCAGTGGGGCAGGTCGTCGTAATAGGCGTCCGTCAGCGTAACCGCCAGTTTCCTGAAGCTTCCGGACTGCTCCGGCGAGAGCAGAAAGGTATTTTTGCCGGAGAGCCACGGCTCCTGGAGACGGATGCTCTCTGCGATCTGCTGTTTGATCCTTTGGTAGCGTCCGATTGGCAACACCCAGAACCGGATAATGATGTATCCCGCAGCGCCCAGGCTGAAGCCGATCAGGGATGCCAGAATGATGTTGTTCATGATATTTCCTGTCGGGTGATTTTCTCTTTCAGATGCCGATAAACGCTTAATGAAAGGCTCCGGGTGTCATCCCGGCTGCCGCTGTTGTCGATGACGATTGTGGCGCGCTTTTTTTTTTCTTCAATGGGCATCTGAGATCGAATCCGCGCCACGGCCTGATCCCGTGTCAGCGCATCCCTTGCCATCAGCCGCCGCATCTGAACCGGCTCCGGAACATAGACCACGATGATGTCCGACAGGCCAGTCTCCATGCCGGATTCAATCAGTAGCGGCACATCCAGAATCACTACGACGCCTGGCTGTTTTTTTTCAATATCAGCCAGGCGGGTTGCGGTTTCCAAAATGACTTCCGGGTGGACAATCCCGTTCAGTACCTGCTTTCTATCCGGGTCATTAAAGATGATCTCGCCCAGCAGGGCGCGGTTGATTTCCCCTTCCGGCAGTAGAACGGACGGGCCAAAAGTACCCGCGATTTTCTGCCATGCCGGCCGGCCTTTTTGAACAACTTCACGGGCGATTTTATCGGCATCCACGATGACGGCGCCGGCATCCTGCAAAAAGGCGGATACCGTCGATTTTCCGGTAGCGATGCCGCCGGTAAGCCCTGCAATAACCAAAAGAGCCCCTCCTGCCGCTTATTGCAGCATTGCGATGATCCGGGATCTGACGGTATCCGAACACATTCCCTGATTCGGGATCTGCTCGGAGAGTCCGCCGCAGCCTTCCTTGCAGGTTCCCATGGAGGCATATCGGGGATGATAGCCCCTTTCCAGAAGCCAGGACCCCATCCGGGAACCAAGGCCTGTTTTTGAACTTTGTGTTTCTACCGTAAGAACTGCCTTGCCGGCGCCGATAACTTTCAGCATGTCCTCGTCAATCACATTCAGGGTGGTTTTATTGACAAGGCCGATGGATAGACCTCGGGCCTTGAGATCCTCGACAATGTCCAGACACCGGTACAGCATTTCGCCGTAGGTGACAATGTATCCGTCGCGGCCTTCGCGGATCAGATCGTCCTTGCCGGGGATAAACGTATACCCTTCTCCATAAAAGCGCTGCCCGTCGGCTTTCAGGATAAATGGGGTTCCGGAGCGGGTGGAGAATACAAACCGAAGCCCCTTGTCGGAAAAAATCGCGGACAGGACGGATTTAAGCTGCAGGCTGTCCGCGGGATAATAAAGCCGCGTGGCGTCGTTTTCCAGAAGGCCGTTGTCGGCAAAGAAAATGTTGATTCCGAAATGACAGGTGTTGTCCGCCATGTCATCCACGCCCGCATGGGAAAAATGCGCCAGTACATTGGCCTTGTTCAGTCTGGCCATGGTGATTTCGGAAATCGCCATCTCAAGAAATGCTGAAAATGTGGCGAATATGCCCTGTTTGCCCGGTTGTGCGCCGAATCCGGCGGCAACGGAGAAATTGTTCCGCTCCATGATGCCGCCATGAACATAGACTTCCGGAAAGGCCTTCCGGATGTGGTGAAGTCCGCAGGAACCTTCCAGATCGGAATCCACGACAATCACCCGTTCTTTTCTGTCCGGCATGTCTTTCAGGATCTCACAGACATATTTGCCGAAATCATCCCTGTTCTTGGCCTGTTCGGGAGTGCTTCCCTTGAACAGGACCGATTTTGGTTTGACCAGCGGGGTCTCCAGAATCCTTACCGCTTCGTCATGACCGTTTCGCCTGAGATAGGAAATGGCAAAATTAACTGGAATCACATCATGCCCTTTGGGCAAACCTTCGATTCCGTCAACTCCCGGGGCCATTTTGCGACGGTTGACGAGGGCATAAGGGCCGCTGGCTGCCAGTGCTTTCTGTATTCTTTCATACAGGGCGTCCAGGTCCTCCCCGTCTCCGGCATCTACGGCAAGGCCATGGCCTTTCAGGGTCTTTTCAACATCAAATCCTTTCAAATACTGGCTGGGATGTCCGGCAATGGTCACGTCATTGTCGTCGATCAACAGCTTGACATTGAGTCCCCGTGCCACGGCATAGCGCGCGGCTTCGGCATCCCCGCCTTCCTGCTGGGACCCGTCGCTGCCGAACAGGATGACGGATTTGTCCGGGTTGGCTTCGGCAATTCCGTTGACATAGCTCCAGAGATGCCCCAGTCTGCCGGAGCTGAAGAAAATCCCCATATCATCGTGGCGTTCGGGGTGGCCATAGAGCCCTTTATCGAATTCCCGGTAATGCAGCAGCGCTTCCGGCGGCATGAATCCGTTTAACGCCGCCATGATATACTGAATGGCCACCCGATGGCCGGCTTCGTCAAAAAAAACGGGATAAACGGTCGGACTGCCTTTGATGAATCCGTCGATTATCAAAAGTTCCGGAACAATGTCAAATGCCCCGCCGGTATGGCCTCCCAGACCTTTTGCATTGGCATGGGCCGTAAAGAAAACGATGCTGTCTCTGACAAGCTTGATGTTTTCACCCAACTGCTTTTTTTGATCCGGAAGCAGTTGCGGCTGGGAAAGAGAAAAACGGACTGGGGCATACTTATCGAGTGCAATGGGAAACTTCATGGGTTTTATCCTTTAATCCAGGGAATTGTAATAAACTGCAGGTTGTTTGCATGATGAACTTCTTTGCTGCCGTTTTGGCATCACTCAGGGCGGGTCTCTTTTGATAGAAAAAATCGAATCCTCGATAGAAAGGATTCGGGATGTTATGACATTATGGGTATCCAGTGAATTGAACACGAACTGTTTGTAATGATTTTCCGAGAACTGGGCATCGTCCGTTTGTTCTGCCGGACCCGGTGGAGGAACGGCGGTTAAAGAATCCAGGCGGGTAATGCGCTGAACGATTTCGGCTGCAACCTTGTCAACAACGGCCATGCGGCTGGCTTCCGGCGATATTTTGCCGGCATGCGAATCCGAACCTGAATCTGCATCCTGAGCGGCGTTTCCGGCTTTGAAAAGTTGAAGGCTGTATGTATTCAGGACATTGTGGATTTGATATGCCGGAATGTGCATGTTTGTTAGAACCTATAATAATAGTGATGAAGTTGCGGCGGTTATGAATCAGCGGCCGAATCACCCCAAAATATGTAATTAAATACTGTCATTCCGGGCTTGATCCGGAATCCAGAATGCCGGAATAAGGCGTCACCCGGTAACCCGCCAGCAGAACCGAATCATACTGCCTGCTGAGGTTGGTCGTAACGCCAAGAAGTTAGTGAATCCGGCCGGTGAGTCCGGTTTCCATGAAATATTTCGCTCAGTCTTAAGCCGCAATACGGACAAAACAGTTTATTTTGCATCAGGTATTCATATAGAGTCGATATTCTGTTTTTGCGCCGATCAAAGCGTCAACCTGATCTTGAATCTGCGCTCTTTCCGGATGATGGAGCCAGGCTTCCCAGTCCTTTTCAGAATGCCACGAGCTGATGACCAAAAATTCCAGAGGATCGTCCATGCATCTCAGGGTTTCACCATAGATATATCCTGAATGATTCATGGCAAGTGCTCTGAGTTTTCTCAAAAGCGGTGTCAACTGCTTTGTTTTGCCCTCTGGAACAATTCGTCTGATGATGACTTTAACGGCCATGAGAAACTCCTTTTTCTAAAGATGAGAGAGCTGAATTCATTGCCTGAATGATGTTCCGGACAGCTTGAATCTATACTTGTGCAACTATAGGAAACTACCCGTCATTGTGTCAAGCAAAAACCCCGGAATTCACATATATGAATGATTGCTCATTCATTAAAACAAAGTGCATTTTAATTAAATTTGTATTTTCTCTTGACTATTGAAGTCTTGTTTTGATAAATGAATGAATATTCATTCATGATCTTGTATCTATCGTAAGGAGGTTGTTATCAGTAACCGGGACAAAAATAATGACAAATATCACCGTATCCTTGAAGCTGCGGTCAAGGTATTTGCTGAACAGGGATTTTTTCAGTCCACCATATCCCAGATTGCCAGGGAAGCGGGTGTGGCGGATGGAACAATCTATCTCTATTTTAAAAACAAGGACGATATCCTGGTTCAGTTCTTTTCCTATAAGGCCAAGCAGGTATTCGATCTGTTTCGGGAAGAGGTGTCAACGGCCGAGAATTCGGTCGAAAAACTCCGAAATCTCGTCAGGAGGCATCTTGAGGAATTCCAGCGCGACAAGAACATGGCCATTGTTTATCAGGCGGAAACGCATCAGAACAGCCGATCCGCGGAACCCCAGATCCGTGAAATGTCCAAGATGTACCTGGATATCGTATCTGAAATTGTGGAACTGGGGCAGGCGGACGGAAGCATGAGAAAGGATCTTTACCTGAGCCTGGTCAAGCGCTTCATCGTTGGGGCCGTGGATGAAACCATCAACAACTGGCTGCATTCCGGCGGCAAGTATGATCTGGTATCCATGGCGGATCCTTTAATTGATTTGTTTATCAGGGGCATCGGCAATACCTGATTGCTACACCGGACAGGGTGTCATTGCCGATGCATGAAACCACATTCGCAGTTATTGAATTTTTATAATTTTATAGCCCATAAGGAGAAAGAACTATGGCACAGCCGATTGCAGACCGAAGAGATGTGGATTTTGTTCTATTTGAACAGCTTCATGTTGAAGCGCTCAGCAAACATGAAAAATTTGCCGACTTTAATAAGAAAACGGTGGACATGGTCATATCCGAGGCCAGAAACCTGGCCATCAAGGAAGTGCTTCCCACACAGAAGATCGGAGACGAGGAAGGCTGCAGGCTTGAAAACGGTGTGGTTACCGTGCCGGAGTCTTTTCATCGGCTGTATGATCTGATCAGGGAAGGCGAATGGGTGGCGATGCCGGAAGATCCGGAGTGGGGCGGACAGGGAATGCCCAGAACCGTTTCCCTGGCTGCCGGGGATTATCTGGTCGGCGGAAACTTTGCCTTCATGATGTATCCCGGACTGACACACGGGGCCGGAAAACTGGTTGAGGAATTCGGGACCGAAAAGCAGAAAAAACTGTTTCTGAAAAAAATGTACACCGGCGAATGGGCCGGAACCATGCTTCTGACCGAGCCCGAGGCCGGATCCGACGTGGGTGCGCTGACCACCACCGCAGTCAAAAACGCTGACGGCACCTATTCGATTACCGGCGCCAAGATCTTTATCTCCGGCGGAGAGCACAACCTGGCGGAAAACATCATTCATCCGGTACTGGCGCGCATTGCAGGCGCTCCTGCCGGCACCAAGGGCATATCGCTGTTCCTGGTGCCCAAAATCCGGGTCAACGAAGATGGCAGCCTGGGAGAATTCAACGACGTGGTCTGCACGGGCATAGAAGAGAAAATGGGAATTCACGGAAATGCTACCTGCTCCCTGACCCTCGGCGGAAAAGGAAAGTGCCTGGGAACGCTTCTGGGGGAAGAGAACAAGGGCATGAAGGCCATGTTTTTGATGATGAACGAGGCAAGACTTCTTGTGGGACTCCAGGGTTTCAGTTGCGCTTCTTCCGCATATATGAACGCCCTGAATTACGCCAGGGAAAGAAAACAGGGCAAGAATCTGCTTCAGTCCATGAACGAGAATGCTCCATCGGTGCCGATCATTCAACACCCGGATATCCGGCGCCAGCTCATAATCATGAAGTCTTGTGTGGAAGGCATGCGAAGCATCCTGTACTATGTGGGGTTTTGTTCTGACAAAATCGCCACAACGGATGATGAAAACGAAAAGGCCAAATATCAGGGACTGATCGAAATCCTGACTCCGATTGCCAAGGGGTATATCACCGACAAGGCCTTTGAGGTTTGCAGTCACGGCGTTCAGGTTTACGGCGGATATGGCTATATCAAGGAATATCCGATGGAACAACTCATGCGGGACTGCCGCATCACCATGATCTATGAGGGAACCAACGGTATTCAGGCCATGGACCTTCTCGGCAGAAAGCTGGGAATGAAAAAGGGAAAACCGGTCATGGATCTTTTCGGCGAAATGCAGAAAACCATTGCTGCGGCAAAAGGAATTGCGGGCATCGATGCGTATGCCACAAAACTGGAAGCCGCGGTGAACAAGCTTGGTGAGGTTGCCATGCATCTGGGTGCAACGGCCATGTCCCCACAGGTCATGACAGCTTTTGCTCACGCGCACCCATTTTTAGAGGTTGCCGGGGATGTGGTGATGGCATGGATGCTGCTGTGGCGGGCATCGGTTGCCGCGCCGCTTCTGGAGAAGCTGGCCGGCGGTTTTGATCCCCAAGCCCGCCGCCAGGCAGCGGAAAAGAACAAGAATGCGGCGTTTTATGAAGGTCAGGTCAGAAGCGCCGAATATTTCATTCAGTCGGTTCTTCCGGTAACTTACGGAAAGATGAAAGCCATCATGAACTCCTGCGGCGCAACCGTGGAAATGCCCGAAGTTTCTTTTGGGGGATGAGGGGAAAAGACGGAAGACGGATGACAGAAGACGGATGACAGAAGGCGGATGAAAAAACGGCCCGGGGGCAGGGAATGACCCTCAGGAAAAAGGGGGGGATTCGAGAGAATCGCCCCCTTTTTTTATCTGACGGATTCAGTTCTTTTTCAGTGTTTCCATCCGCAGGTCTTTCTTCAGGATTTTGCCGACATTGGTCTTGGGCAGCTCGGTCCGGAATTCAATGACGGTCGGCAGCTTGTACGCAGCAAGGCTTCCCCTGCAATACTCGATAAGCTCCTCGGCGGTTGCGGTTTCTCCCCTTTTGAGCACGACGAAGACCTTGACGGTTTCTCCCCGCGTGGGATGCGGAACGCCGATGGCCGTTGCCTCCAGAACCTTTGGATGGCTGAAAAACACTTCCTCGATATCGCGCGGATATACATTGTAGCCCCCGCAGATGATCATGTCTTTTTTCCGGTCCACGATGAAGAAGTAGCCGTCCGAATCCATCATGGCGATGTCACCGGTATGAAGCCAGCCATCCGTGATGGCCTGGGCGGTTTCATCGGGTTTGTTCAAATAGCCTCTCATGACCTGGGGGCCGCGAACAATCAGCTCTCCGGTTTCACCCACCGGCATTTCGGTGGTGCCGGTAGCCAGGTCTACAATTTTGGCTTCGGTGCTGGGAATGGGAATGCCGATGCTGCCCACCTTGCGGTTGCCACCGGAAAAAGGATTGATGTGAGTGACCGGGGTGGATTCGGTCATGCCGAATCCTTCGACAATCACAGCCCCGGTCTTATTCTCAAAATCGCGGATGACTTCGATAGGAAGGGGAGCGCTCCCGGAAAAACAACCCTTGATGGAGGTCATGTCGGTTTTTTGAATCAGCGGATGGTTCAGCATGCCGATGTACATGGTGGGAACCAGGGGGGCAAAAGTGGGTTTGAATTTGCCGATCGTCTCCAGCAGGGGTTCGGGTTGGGGTTTGGGAACGAGAATGTCTCCCCATCCCATGTAGATGGCAAGATTCATGGCAACCGAAAGACCGAAAACATGAAAGAAGGGGAGTGCGCCCAGCATCGTTTCCTGTCCCTTGTTAAAACCGGGAAACCAGGCTCGCAATTGCTGAACCTGGCCGCTGAGGTTGCCGTGTGTCAGGATGACGCCCTTTGACACCCCGGTTGTACCGCCGGTGTACTGATACATGGCGACATCGTCAAAGGAAAGTTCCGCTCCGGACGAAACCGGTGCCGATTTTGAAATCAATTCTTTCCATTTGTGAACGTTCGAAGCTGGCTTGACATCCGCAGCCAGTTTTTTCTTTTTGCCGATCAGGGGAAAGAGCAGATTTTTCGGAAAAGGCAGGTAATCGCCGATGGATGTGTATACAATATTTCGAATGCAGGTTTTTGGCCGCAAATCGATCATTCGGTTACCCAGAAGATCCAGGGTGATCAACAGTTTGGATTCGGAATCGTTGAACTGGTGCAGCAGTTCCCTGTCCGAATACAGCGGGTTGTTCATGACGGCAACGGCGCCGATTTTCAATGCGGCGTAATAGCCTGCCACACAGGGGATGACATTTGGCAGCAGGATGGCGACACTGTCGCCTTTTTGAATTCCAAAACCGGAAAGACAGGCGCTGAATCGGTTCACCATTTCATTAAGCCTGCGGTAAGTAACCCTGTATCCCTGAAAGACAAGCGCAGTATGATCGGGAAATTCTTTTGCCGAACGCTCCAGAAAATCCGGAATGCAGGTTTCTTCAAATTGAATGGTCTCTGGAACCCCTTTTTCATAATGCTGCAACCACGGTTTATCCATATTGTCTGCTGAAGTTGTCACAAAAACCTCCTTTTTCTACAACTGGAAACCACAAAAAAAGTGGCTATAAATAATGGAGAATTCAAAAACCGTCATGAATTCGGAAGGTTCACAAAAACATCCGGATTCTGAGAAAGTGCCTGCGTTCACGCTTTTTATGAAGTTGTCAATTAATCATTGAAATCATCCCGATTATCAGATAATGATTCTGAGCGAACGTTCAGAAAAAATAAATATTACTTGACGAAAATGAATTTCTTGTTTAAATGAATGAATGCTCATTCATTATTGTGACAAAAAAAAGCCTTTAAAAATATTTATAACGGTAAAAAAACATAATACAATTGAAGGGAGAATGAAAGTAAAAAATGGAAACCGCTTTAATCTCTCCGGCTAAGGCTTGGGTGCTTGGATTTATTCCCACGATGTTTTTTTCAATCATCATTCCGATTATCGGGGTGGTTTGCTTTACTTACATCATTGCCAAGCGGACAGCGCCTCTGGTACGCTCCAAACCCGACCCCCGTCTGAACAGCGTCCCGGAAAGGCTGGCGAACATGTTCAAATTCGCATTCGGCCAGTACCGTCAACCCCGGTACATGATGGCAGGAGTGCTTCACATCGTTCTGTTTGCCGGGTTCATGATCCTGTCGCTTCGCTCCATCACACTCGTCATTCTCGGGCTTAAGGACGGATTCATTCTGCCGGGCCTGGGCGGTGCAGCCGGACAAGTTTACAGCGTGCTGAAGGATATCGCAGCAACTGCCGTGTTTCTGGCTTGCGTGGTGGGCATGGTGCGAAGGGGCGTTTTCCGGCCCGAGCGCTATGACGTTCCCAAGAAATACGGCAAGGATCATACATCCGAGGCCGTATTCGTGCTCATGCTGATAACGACGCTTGTGACCTGCGACATGATTTTTGAAGGCACCCAGGCGGCGGCCCAAATGCAAAAAGGTCTGCATCCCGAATTTCTGCTGCCCGGAATGGGCGCCTGGATGGCGGCCGGCATCCTGAGCGGCGCTAATCTTTCAGTGCTTCAAAATCTACATCTGGGCTCATTTTTTCTGCACAATCTTGTTTTCTTTTTCTTTCTGTGTTTTCTGCCCTTGGGAAAGCATTTTCATGTCATCACCTCGATTCCCAACGTGTTTTTGATGAAATTGAAAAAAGGAACGATCAAGCCGGTGCAGTGGGGCGTGGACGAAGCTAAGCTGGACGAGCTGAAATCCTTTGGCGTCAAGAAGTTCGAGGATTTTACCTGGAAGCACATGCTGGATTTTTATTCCTGCGCGGATTGCGGCAGATGTTCGGACCAGTGTCCGGCCAATGCCGTAAAACGCCCGCTTTCCCCGCGCTTTATTTCGATCAAGTGCCGGGATTACGCCTTCAAGAATTATCCCATCCGCGGGGAAATGACGCCCAAGGACGAGCATTTAATCGGTTCGATCCTGAGCGAGGATGAAATCTGGTCCTGCACGACCTGCGGGGCCTGCGAGGCAGAATGCCCGATTTTTATCGAATACATCGACAAGATTGTGGACCTGCGCCGGGGCATGGTGGATGAAGGCCTGGTGCCGCAGTCACTTCAAAAACCCCTGAAAGCCCTTGAAAAACGGGGAAATCCCTGGGGCAAGATGGAGAAGAAACGGGCTGAATGGACAAAAACCCTGCCGGAAACCTGCGATGTCAAGCTTTTTGAGAACGGAGATGAGGCACGGACCTTGTATTTTGTGGACAGCATCACCTCTTATGATGACAGGATGCAGAACATCGCACGGTCTACCGCCATCCTGCTGAGCGCTGCCGGCGAGGATTTCGGGATTCTGGGCAAGGATGAAAAGGACAGCGGCAACGAGATCCGGCGCTTCGGCGAGGAAATGCTTTTTCAGGACATCAAATCCCATAACACCGATGCCATTCTGGGCACAGGGGTCACAAAAATCATCACCGCCGATCCCCATGCCTTCAACACCCTGAAAAATGAATACACGGGACTGCCGCCGGTTGAGCATATCAGCCAGACCATCACCCGAAGCATCAGGGACGGCAAGATCCGCCTCAAACCCGTTGAGGATGAAACCAAAGTCTACACTTACCATGATCCCTGCTATCTGGGCAGGCATAACGGCATATATGAGGATCCCCGCCAGGCCCTGGATGCCATTCCGGGTTTAAAGCGCGTGGACATGCTGAAAAGCCGGGATCGCTCGTTCTGCTGCGGCGGCGGCGGGCTGATGCTGTTTTACGAGCCTGAAGAAGAACAGCGGATGGGCGTGATGCGGGTCAAGATGGCCAGTCAGGCCGGTGCAAACGTGATTGTAACCGCCTGCCCGTTCTGTCTGGTGAACATGGAAGATGCCATCAAGGTGGCCGGACTGGAAGGAAAAATGGAAGCCGTTGATCTGTGCGAACTGATCGAGATGCATCTGCAAACAATGTAAACCGGAGTCGATATCATAAAAATATATTAACAATTAACGCGGAGGAATAGCATGGAAATTTTGGTATGCGTAAAAAGAGTACCCGATACCGCTGAAAACGAAATCGTGGTCAACAGCAAGGGTACGGACATTGAGCGGGGAGATCTGGTTTACTCGGTCAATGAATGGGACAATTACGCCGTTGAAGAAGCCATTCAGATCCGGGACAATGCCGGCGGCAGCGTCACCGTGGTAACGGTCGGGGACGGGGATGCCGAGGAGATTCTTCGGCGTGAAATGGCCATGGGCGCGGATAAGGGCATTCTGCTCTCGGATGATGCCTTTAACGGCTCGGACGGCAGGGGCATTGCCGCCATTTTAAAGGCCGAGATTGCAAAGGGCAAATACGATTTGATCCTGACCGGCGCCCAGGCCGATGACGGCGCAGCCCAGGTCGGCGGCATGCTGGCCGCCATGCTCGACATGCCGTATGCTTCCCTGGTCAACAAGATAGAAATCATCAGCGACAAAGTCATCAAGGTCGGCCGTGAAATTGAGGGCGGGAATCAGGAAATGAGCGAGATCGATCTTCCCTGCGTGCTATCCATTCAGACCGGCATCAATGAACCCCGCTATGTCGGTATCCGGGGGATCCGGAAAGTGGCCTCCATCGAGATTCCGGTTCATGGCGCGGCCGATCTGGGCGTTGCAGCGGACTCTGTCGGCGCTGCCGGCGCCAAGGTCAAACGGGCGGATTATTTTGTGCCGGCCATGGGTGAAGGGGCTGAAATGCTGGAAGGCAGCTCCGATGAGATTGCAGAAAAACTGATTGAACTCTTGAAGTCCAAAGGAGGGATCAAATAATGACGCAACAGATTTTTGCCTATATAACCCATAAAAATGGAGCTGCCGATGACTCCGCGTTCGAGCTGGTTATGGCAGCCAAGAAAATTGATCCGGCTGCTGCCGTCACCGCAATCGTCTGCGGTGCGGGCGCCGAACTGGATGCTGTCTGCGCGGCAATGTCCGGTGTATATCCCCAGGTCTGGAAAGTTTCCAATCCGGCGCTGGCCTATCCCAATGCGGAAATCCTGCGGGGCGTTCTGGTCAATATCCTTCCTGCAGGCGCCGTCACGCTGGTGCCGCACGATACTTTCGGCATGGATCTTTCCCCGGGTCTTTCAATAAAATTGAACGCTGCCTTTGTTCCGGATGTCGTTGCGATCGAGGGCATGGACGGCGCCAATCTGAAAGCAGTCCGTCAGGAGTTCGGCGGTCAGGTCAGCACCCATATCCGCTGTGATGTTTCCGCGGGCGCCGTGCTGAATGTGCGTTCCGGGTGCTTTCTCTCGGATGACAGCAAAGCCTCCGGCACGGTGGTGGATAAATCCGGCCAGGCCGGCGACTGCAAGGCCAAACGCCGGTTTCTGGAAACCGTGGTTGCCGAAGTGGGAGATGTGGACATCACCAAATCCGATGTCCTGGTTTCCGTTGGCCGCGGCATCGAGGATCAGGATAACATCGGGATTGCCCAGGAACTGGCCGATACCATCGGCGCGGTGGTTTCCTGCTCAAGACCGATCGTGGACGCCAAATGGCTGGAAAAAGCCCGGCAGGTGGGAACATCCGGCAAGACCGTAAAACCCAAGGTTTATATTGCGCTCGGGATCAGCGGATCTTTCCAGCACTTGGGCGGTATCAAGGGGAACCCCTTTATGGTGGCCATCAACAAGAATCCCAAGGCCCCCATTTTTCAGGTCGCCGACATCGGCATCGTCACGGATCTTCTTGAATTTGTGCCCGAGCTGACCGAAAAAATCAAGGAAATGAAATAGTCTTCTGAAGTTGGAAGACTTGCATTCCAGTGGTAAATCGACCGGCTGATTTATTAAAGAGCAGCCGGTCGATCATCGTTGTGTTTACCTGCCATTTTACAGCCTGCCGAAAAGCGCTTGCTTTCAGGCCGCAAGTCGTTGATCCTTTCTCTTTCAAACCAGAAATTGAAAAAAAAGAAGCCATGCCATTTATCTCTTGATGCGGTTGAAAAACCGCTGTAGGTTGCAAGAATCATTGAAACAATGGATTTGGTTACATGACATTCAAAAAAAATCAAAATATGGTTCCGGCTATCGATCGTGCCATAGATGTTATCGAGTTCATCTCTTCCCGTGAAAAGGATATGCCGCTCTCCGAGATCATGGACAACGTCGCTATCCCTCGACAATCGCTCATCCGTATTCTTAATACCCTTTGCAGCAGGGGTTTTCTCGACAAGTCCAGCAAGCGCGGACTCTACCGGATTGGGCTCAAGTTCCTCTATTTGGGGCACCGGCTCCAGGACAAGTTTGACCTTCGCACGGTTGCCTGGGAGTATATGAAAGAGTTGTCGCAGGAGACGCGTAAAACCATTGAGTTGTCCACCCTGGATCGGGACCAGCTTATCCTGCTGGAACAGATTCGTGGCAGCGAGGGATTGTCTCTCTATTCCCGTGTTGGAAGTGTCTTCCCCTATTTTCATGCAGTAAGCGTTGGAAAGGTCTACCTGTCTCTCATGAGCGAGGATAAGCGGCGGCTTGTTCTTGAAAAAATCGGACTGCCGGCGGTGACGAAAAATACGATCACGGATATGGAGATTCTGGAGAAAGAAATCCGAGATGTCCAGAAACGCGGCTATGGTTTCGAAGATCAGGAACTCAGAGAAGGCGTCCGAAGGGTTGCAGCCCCCATCTTCAGCATCGACGCAGAACCGGTCGGATGCATCGGGCTATCTGCCAGCATATTCAGTTTCGATCTCAAGGATGTGGATAGATTCGGCCAGTTGGTGCTTGATGCGGCAAATAAAATCTCCAGGAAGATTGGATACGCCAAGGAAACAAAAGACCGCGGCTTTCTCAAGTCCGGCCATGTTTGAATCATCACTTGCAACCGTCATCACACCAAAGAGCTCGTCTACGCCGACATTTCCCAATCCATGCCTATCCGGATCAGTATCTGTTTTTAATGCATTTCCCTAAGAAATAGGTATCCTCTCTTCAAATATTCAATCCCGAGTTTTTCATAAAAATCAGTTCAATCATTCAGACCTTCTTCTTCTAACGAGATATCCATCCGGAAAAAAATCTCTATTCGGGGGAATTCGCAATGAGTTTTTCAAGGATAGTTCTTCCAACATAAATTCCTGAAGTCGATGACAGGCGCCAATTGCAAAAGTCACCATTGTCATTCCAATCGGAATTGGACTCCGGCTTCCGCCGGTGTGGCTGTTAATGTGAATTTTGAAAATAGCTCACATGCCGATGTATTAAAAATTAAATTCGCCAATTATTTTCTTGACAAGCTCACTAAATACCATATATGAATATATATAATCCATATATGGTATTTAGTGAGCTTTTTTGAGAAATTTAACTGTTTTCTGCGCTTGGCAGTGCCATCGGCATGATCGAATTCATCTCGTCCAGAATCATTGAGCATAGTCAATCCCGATCATGTTTAAAATATTTTTAAAATTAATGGCTGCTCAACAGAAAAAGGAGAATCACAAATGGAGAAGCAAAAGCTTACCTATGAAGCAGAGATGTTCAAGGACACTTTTGAAAACGAATTTACTTATCTCAATGGTTTTCTCCGCAATGCTCATCGCTTCAAAGAACGGATAGCCCTGACATGCCCGCAGCGAGGACGTTCCTGGTCGTATTCGCAGGTTAATGATGCGTGCAACAATCTTTCGCATGCACTGGTGGCGGATGGCGTTGAAAAACAGGATATCGTGATGTACCAGCTTTTCAACTGCGCAGAATTCGTCTTTCTCTACCTGGCCCCCCAAAAAATTGGCTCGATTAACTGTCCCATCAATTTTCGTCTCTCTTTTGGCGAAACCGCCTATATCCTCGATGACAGCAAGCCGAAAGTCTATTTTTATGACAGCGAATTAAAAGAGACTGCAGAAAAGGCGCTGAATATGGCTAAACATAAGCCATCAAGGGTGGTCATGGTCGATGTTTCGGGCAAAGAAAAACCATTTGCAGGCTCTATCACCTACGAGGAATATGTCGGGGACAGATCCGACGCCGATCCGGACATAAAGAGGCCTACTTGGATTTACAGTGAGGTCACGCGACTCTACACCTCCGGGACCACCGGCATGCCAAAAGGGGTCCCCCTGAACAATATCAACGAAATCATGAGCGCACACGATGTAATGATGCATTTTCCCCTGGGCCCGACCGACAAGACCATGAACATGACCCCGTGGTTTCATCGGGGCGGACTTTACTCCGGTGGCCCCAATCCGACGCTCTACGCCGGTGGATCCATGGTGGTGCTTCGGTCGTTCGACCCGAAGACAATCCTCGCTCATGTGGAATCTTATGGCCTTACTTTCCTAATAGGCGCCCCGGTGACGTTGAAGGCCCTTTATGATGAACAGCTTGAAAGGCCCCGTAACCTTCAAAAACTCAAAGGTGTGGTGACCATGGGAGCCCCTCTTGAAAAAAAGGCCTGTATCGAATTTCAGAGAGTCCTGACGCCGAATATCTTCAACGGCTACGGATCCACGGAAGCATTCTGGAATACGTTTCTTCGTCCCCATGATTTGCCGGAGATGGCAGGCACGGCCGGCCGTTCGTGTACCGACGACGACATGGCCGTTGTTAAAGTCTATCCGGATCGACTGGCAGAGCCTGAAGATGCGGTGGCAAAGGATGGCAATGAGGTGGGAGAGGTCATCATCCGCTCGTCGGGAAAGTGTTCTTATGCTTATATAAACAGGGAAAATGAGGCCAAAGCCAAATACTTCAAGGGGTGGCTGTATATTGGAGACATGGCTACCTGGAATGAAAAAGAGTTCGTCACCATCGTCGGCCGAAAGGACGATATGATCATCTCCGGAGGTGAAAATATTCAGCCGGTTCAGGTTGAAGAAGTTATCAACGAAAACCCCAAGGTGCAAGACTCTGCGGTCACCAGTGTTCCCGATGAAAAATGGGGAGAACTGGTCGTGGCCTACGTGGTGAAAAAAGATTCGTCTTTGACAGTGTCCGAGTTGGACGGATTCTGTAAAGAACACCCCATGCTGGCCAGTTTCAAGCGACCCAGATATTACCGTTTTGTCGAAGCCTTGCATATGACTGCGACCGGAAAGAAGATTCATTACAAAATCAAGCAAAAAGCAAAGGAGGAAATGGTTGGGGGCTTGCTTATGAAAGCTTCTGCTCTTTGAAGTTCTGCCGGATATGAAAGGATGAACAACCGGTTCAAAAAAGTAAAATATAATTGAGATGCCCATCGGCAAAGGATTCAATTGTAAAATCATAGAAAGTGACGGAATTGAGGACAAGCGATTTTGTCCCATTTCCGGTATCAGATATTCAATCCACAATTTCGGAGGTAAAAAATGAATTTTGAACTGACCCAATCTCAAAAAAGTGTTATGACGGCAGCGCGTGAATTTGCCCTCAAGGAATTTGACCCGCAAATGGCTCTGGAACTGGAGAAAAAGCATGAGTTCCCGATGGCGCTGTATAAAAAAGCCGCCAGCCTCGGCTTTGTGGCTCCTTATGTGGATGAAGCCTATGGTGGAGACAGCCTTAGCATTCTTGAAAACGTTCTCATCGTGGAAGAGTTCTGCCGGGCGGATTCAAGCATCGGTTTGGCCATAGATCTGGCGGCACTCCCCTGTAAATTTCTGTACCGGTACGGCAACCATGACCAGAAGACGCGCTATCTGACCAAAATTACATCCGGGGAATTTGGAGCCGCTATCGCCCTGACTGAACCGGATCACGGCAGCGACATCACCAGCATGGATACGGTGGCCACGTGCAAAAACGGGTGCTACCGGCTATCAGGTACCAAGACGTTTATCACCAACGGAACGATTGCCGATTTTTATACGGTTCTCTGTCAAACCGATCCGGATGCGACTCCAAAATACAAAGGGATGAGCATTCTCATCGTAGACCGAGACATGATCGGAAAAAATTTTCAGGTCAACGAGTTGGGCGAAAAAATGGGCATCCGGCTGACCAGCTCCGCAGAACTTGTGTTCGATGATCTGGAGGTCCCTTTGGAAAATGTTCTCGGCGAAGCGGGCAGGGGATTTTATCAAGCCATGGGATTTTTCGAGGAGAGCAAGATCGAGATTGCCGCTCAGGCCGTGGGGCTTGCTCAGGGGGCCTACGATATGGCTTGGCAGTATGCAAAAGAAAGAAAACAGTTCGGAAAACCCATCGCTTGTTTTCAGGCCATGCAGCATAAATTTGTGGATATGTACCTCAAGATCGAAAACGCCAAAAATCTGGTTTACAAGGCGGCATGCAAATTTGATCAGGGGCAGCGCGATCACAGGGCGGTTGCACTGGCAAAATACTACGCTGCCAATATCGCCAATGAAGTGGCCTACGATGCGATGCAGGTGTTCGGCGGATATGGATATTTTCAGGAATACAAAGTGGAGCGATACTACCGGGATGCACGGATATTGTCAATTTATGAAGGTACTGCCGAAGTCCAGAAAAATATTATCGCCACATCGCTTTTTCCGAATTTAAACTAACCCCCGTGCCCGGGGCTGGCACAACGAAGGATGAAAATGCATTAGCGTTAACAATCTGGATTTTATGTCTATAATTGCATTTTCATATAAAATATGACGAAATGGAAAAAGTCACAATCCAGACGGCGTTGTAAAAAGTTCGCAGGCAAGGCGTGCAAATCCTGAGGGCTAGCGTTCCGCTAACGTCGGCGGATTGCAGGAAGCGCCGCCTATGGCGCTGAATTCATGGCGGATGTGTTGGAAAGCCGAAATTATCCTTGGCAATATGGGTTTTTTTGAAGAAATGAATAAAACCCATATCGGCCCCATACTGGCATCCACGCAATGCAGATAAAAATTCCGTTAACCTATCCGGACCATGTTGCAGTGGGAGCCAAAGTGGAGACCATGGAAAAAGATCGATTTATAATGAAGTATGCTGTAATCAGTCATAAGTTCATGAAAATAGCTGCATTGGGGGAAGGCTTGCTTGTTACATTTGACTATCAAAACAATATAAAGGCACTTATCCCGTATGAAATAAGAAAAAGAATTGTCGACCTTGAAAATGGCGCGAGCCGGGGTGTTTAAAATTACTGAGTTGCCATTTCAGCGCGGAAGCATAGCATGGAAATATTGGTATGGTCGGTGCTCCCAAAAACAGGACAATAGGATAAGCTCTAATCAGATTTTATATGATCAGCACATTCCCAGCATCAAGCGGACGATCCCGGCCAACACCAGCATTGCGGCCATCCCGCAGGCAAGCAATCCTGCAAACCATAGCCACTGACGCTGTTTTTCAGTAAGCCGCATCATGCTCGTGGGATGCCTTGCCCCGGAACACCCAGAAACAGTAGCCTGTGTAACACAGGATACAGGGCAGAAGAAACACAGTGCCCAGCAGCAGCAGGGATTGGGACTCCGGGCCCGCGGCCGCATGCCACAGGGTCACCTTGAAGGGCACCAGCCAGGGCCAGGTACTGATTCCGATGCCGATGTAGTTCATCAGGAAAAGGCCAAGAGAAAGAAAAAATGGACGGAATTCCCGCCCGGTATTAAGATCCCGCCAGAGCATGATACAGAAAATCACCGAGAGGATCGGCATGGGCTGCAGCCAGTAAAAATTGGGAAGCGTGAACCACAGGTTTTTGATGTCTTCGTTCATCAGCGGCATGGAAAGGCTCACCAATCCCATGAACAGGACCACGCAGAGCATCATGTATCTTGCGCAGTTGCGCGCCCAGGCCTGGGTGTCGCCTTCCGTTTTCATGATCGTCCAGGTGGCGCCGAGCAGCGCGTAACCAGTCACCAGCGCGACCCCTGTCATGGCGCTGAAGGCGCTCAGCCAGTCGAAAGGGCCTCCGGAAAAATTGCGGCCATCCACAGCAACGCCGTGAACAAAGGTGCCCAGCACCATGCCCTGCATGAAGGTGGCCACCAGGGAGCCGAGGTGAAATGAGTAGTCCCAGATGCGTCTGGATTTGCCGGTGGCCTTGAAGCGGAATTCGAAGGCAACCCCGCGGAAAATCAGACCAAGCAGCATAAGAATGATGGGGATGTAAAACGCCGGCATGAGAATGGCATAGGCAAGGGGAAAGGCGGCGAAAAGCCCGCCGCCGCCCAGCACCAGCCAGGTCTCGTTGCCGTCCCAGAAGGGGGCGACGGAGTTCATCATGCGGTTCCTGCACGCGTCCGTGGGGGCAAAGGGGAACAGGATGCCGATGCCGAGATCGAAGCCGTCCAGCAGGACATACAGGAAGATAACCGTGATGATCAGTCCATACCAGAGAAGCGGCAGATCCAGAAAACTTTCGAAACTAAACATCTCTTCCTCCTGTCTGAGAAGCCAGGTCCGTGACCAGTGGCGGCTGTTTCACACCGTGACTGCCATATACGTCATCTTCCGTGGTTTCCGGCCCCTTTCCGATAAGCTTTAAGATATAATAGGCGCCGGCGGTAAACACCAGTCCGTAGGTAATGACGAAAGCCCCCAGGGAGACGGCAACGGAACTACCAGGCACCGGTGACAGGGTTTCCGAAGTTCGCAACACGTTGAATACGGCGAACGGCTGGCGCCCCACCTCGGTCACGAACCAGCCGGACACCACTGCCACAAAGCCCGCCGGTGTCATGGCCGTGCACCACATGTGAAACCACCGCGTGGAAAAGAGCTGTTTTTTTAAGTAGAGCATTAGTCCCGCAAGGCCAGTTGCAATCATCAACATGCCCAATCCAACCATGATTCGGAATGCCCAGAAAACCACGAACACGGGCGGACGGTCGGTTTTGGCCCAGGATTTAAGGCCTTTCACCTCTCCGTTAAAGTCATGGGTAAGAATGAGGCTGGAAAGCTTTGGAATGGCAATCTCCAGGGTGTTGCGCTCATTGGTCTGATCCGGCAATGCAAACAGACGCAGCGCAGCGCCCTGCTCCGTTTCCCAGAGCCCTTCCATGGCCGCCACTTTCGCAGGCTGATATTTGAATGTGTTCAGTCCGTGCATGTCGCCAAACAAAAGCTGCATGGGCGCAACGAAGATGGCCATGATCATGGCCATGCCCAGCATGATTCGTGCGTGGTTGATGTGAAGCCCCCGCCAAAGATAGAACCCGCCGATGCCGCCCACCACAAAGGCCGTGGTCAGGTAGGCCCCGGTAACCATGTGAATGAATCGGTAGGGAAAGGACGGGTTGAAAATCAGCTCAATCCAGTTCGTGGGATAAAGCAGACCGTTGGCACCCTGGCGAAAACCTGCCGGAGTCTGCATCCAGCTATTGGCGGACAGGATCCAGAAGGCCGAAATCAGGGTACCCGTTGCCACGATCATCGTGGCGGTAAAGTGCATCTTTCTACTGACCCGGTTCCACCCAAAAAGCATGATGCCCAGAAAGGAGGCCTCCAGGAAAAAGGCGGTGAGCACCTCAAAACCCAGCAGCGGCCCCAGCACGTTCCCCACCTTGTCGGCAAAAACAGACCAGTTGGTGCCGAACTGGTAGGAGAGCACCACACCGGTTACAACGCCCATCCCAAAAGTCACGGCAAAGATTTTGACCCACATGCGATAGACCTGCTCATAAAGCGGATTGCCGGTTTTGAGCCAGAGCCACTCCACCACGGCCAGCCAGCTAGCCAGGCCGATGGTGAACGCCGGAAAGGTTATATGATAGGCCACGGTGAAGGCAAACTGAGCGCGCGCCAGGAATACAGGATCAAGGTGGGGAAACATGGAATTACCTCGACAGGTTAATTAAAATTGTCATCGCAGGAAAATACGTTTGATTTGCATCAATACAATGTATACCGGCAAAGTCAAGAAGAGAACCAGGCAAGCCCAGGGAAATGTGAACTGCGGTTAATGAAATCCGGATGTCAAGTAACCGTTCATGCCTGCTGCAACTTCGCGGCCTGTCTTTGTTTTTATTTCGCCACTTCTCTTGACGGAATCTGTATTCCCTCTGCCGTAATTTGGATGCTTCCGGTTTTATAGAGACCGCCGATTGCCTTTTTGAACTCTTTCTTGCTCATTGAAAACACGCGACGGATCTCATCCGGGGAGCTTTTGTCATGACAGGGAATAAAGCCCCCCTTTTTTTTAAGAGTTTCCAGAATTCTGGCGCCGGAACCGGTGACGGACTGGTATCCGGGGCTTTTCAGGGTAAGATCGATTTTCCCGTCCTCCCGGATTCTGCTGATATAACCAGCGATCCGATCTCCGACGGAGATGGATGAAAAGACTTCGCTTCTGTATAGCAGCCCGGAATACCGGTTGTTGACAACCGCCATGATGCCGATTTTTGTGATGCCGTAGATCAGTAGATCAACTTTATTCCCTTCGGTCAAATCCTTCGGATTTTTGTCGCAGTTCCGGGTAATCCGGTTTGAGCCGTAAACCCGGCCGGTCATGTCATCCAGGCAGACCTTGATGACATAGCTTTTTCCGACCTTCATCCTCTCCTGCTGCTGGCTCGACGGAACCAGAAGATCTTTTTCAAGACCCCAGTCGAGAAAAGCACCGAAAGAGGCGACATCTTTCACCTGAAGATAGGCGAATTCGCCGACTACGGCCTTGGGTTCAAGTGTCGTGGCCACCGGTCTGTCCTCGGAATCGGTATAGACAAAAACCCGCAGGGAATCTCCCGGGCGGACATTCTCGGGCGCGTATTTGAGGGGAAGCAGGACTTCATCCGGTTTCGGATTCAGGTAGAGCCCGAAATCAACCATCCTTTCAACGACAAGTTCATTATAACTGCCGATTTTCAGCATTCGGGATAATCTCGATCAAATGCATCATTCCCTGGAGAATGTGTGCAGTCTCAATAATAGGATGTATCGAATCCAGGTAAGTAATCTGTATCATCGACAACTTTTTTGCGAGCAATATCAATTATCAGTGCGAGCGTCAATTTAAATCTCTCCCGTCTGCAGATAAGCCGGCCCATAAATCAATTCATCGTAATTTCAATAAGTCCGTATTATCGGATAGTCATCAAGTGCGGCTTGTTTCGGAGTCGATTTTTTACCAATTACCCGGTATGCGGCTTTGTCCGGACTTATTTATTGACTTTCCTGTTCAAGTCAGTAATCTTCGCGCAGTGTCTTTTGAACGTATTTTGTTTTTTGGCAGCATATTAAAAAACGGTCGGGGAAAGTTCATGATGGATTATGATGTTGTTCTTGTCGGTTCCGGAACTGCGGGGCAGACGGCTGCATACGATTTGAAAGAAGCCGGCCTCAGGGTCGCCGTGGTTGAGAGCAGCGATAAGCCAGGCGGTATATGTGCGCTGGCCGGGTGCCAGGCGAAAAAATGGTTCTATGAAGCGGCGGAGACAGTCGACAGGTCTTTGCACCTGAAGGGCAGGGGAATCAAGAACGCACCCGCAGCTTCATGGTTCCAGGTGCTTCAGGAAAAAAACAAATTCACTTCCGGTGTTTCGCAGCGCACTCAAGACGGGTTTAAAAAAGCCGGTATTGAATATATCGCGGGCAGCGCAAGGTTTGTCGGCACAGACACGCTTGCTGTGGGCAGTCGAAAAATTCGATCTCATTTTATTATCCTTGCCGCCGGTGCCCGGCCCATGCCTCTGGAAATGCCGGGCAATGAACACCTGGTGAACAGCAGCGAATTTCTGGATCTTGAATCCCTCCCCGAACGGATTTTGTTTGTGGGTGGCGGGTTTATCTCGTTTGAGTTTGCCCATTTTGCCGCAAGACTGGGGCCTGCAAAAAGCCGTCTCATCATTCTTGAGGCAGGGAATCGCCCGCTGGGTCCTTTTGATGCGGAAATGGTGGAGCTGCTTGTTCAGGCATCCAGGGAAGTAAATATCGATGTGGTCACAGGGGTTCAGATTGATGCCATTGAAAAGAAAGCTTCGGGATACTCGGTAAAAATCCGATCCGGTCTGATTTATGATGTGGATCTGGTGGTCCATGGCGCCGGAAGGATTCCCGATATCGGGGCGCTGGATCTGGATGCCGGAGCTGTGGCCTTTACCAGTCGGGGTGTTGCTGTCAATGATCATATGGCAACTTCAAATCCTGCCGTGTATGCCGTGGGTGATTGTGCGGAAAGTGTTCAACTGGCGCGGGTGGCCGATTTCGAAGGGCATACGGCGGCTTCGAACATCCTGGCGCAACTCGGCAAGGCCAAACCGGCTGCCATCAGCTATGCGGCAATCCCTGCAGTTCTATTTACTTGCCCTCAGTATGCCATGGTTGGAAAAACCGAGGCCGCGCTTCAAAAAGAGGGCATCTCCTATGGAAAAAGTTTTGCTAAAAACCTGCGGTGGCCGACTTATCAACGCATCGGCCTGGCTCATGCAGCCTATAAAATCCTGGCCTCGGATGAGGGCTACTTTCTGGGGGCGCACTTTCTGTCGGACAACGCATCCGGCCTGGCCAATACCCTTCGGCTGGCCATGATCAACAAAATCACGGTTGAAGAGCTTTACCGGCAGAGCATCATGAGTCCATATCCCACCCGTGAGAGTGATCTCATCTACATGTTAAAACCCTTGTTTGCTTGACGCCACGTTCCTTGAAAATGGCCTATGCAGATGCGAATAAAAACAAATTGCAGTTTTTGTATATTTTTTAACGCGATAACAGGAGATGCAGCATGACACCGTTAGTTGAAAAAGGACTTTATGCCATGACGATCGGAACCAATTTGTCGACGGGTCTGTCTTATCCAAGCGACATGAACCGGGCCAAAGAGATGTTTGTCCGGCTTCATAAAGCAGGGGAGACACTTTTGGCGGCAGAAATCGGCTCCTGGGCCAAACGGAACGGATGGCAGGCAAAAGATGCCGATGATCTGGGAGTGTTGGGGGAAAAAATCGGCAAGGGAGAAAAAGTTTCAATACCGGATGGTCCCTGGTGGAATGACAATATCCTTGAATTGCTGATGCAGAACATCATGCCGAAAAAAACCGCCTCATAGCGGATTGCTTTGTGAATTTGCATTTAATGGACACTTGGGATTCATTCAACAGGGGAGATTGGAAATGATGAAAAAACGGTCGGTTGCTGGCATGCTGTTGTTCTTGTTTATAACGGTCGGAACGGGTAACGGCGCAGAGCCCATCAAGATCGGCGCTTTTTTTGATCTTACCGGGCCGTCTTCTGCGATCGGGACTCCGACAAAGTTGGTGGCGGAGATGGTTGTGAAAAAAATCAACGATGAGGGCGGCATCAACGGCGCTCCCTTGCAGCTTGTGATTGCAGATGACGAGGGAGACCCCACAAAGGCCGCGCTCATTGCAAAGAAATTTACCGAATCCGATAAAGTTGTTGCCATCATCGGTCCCACCCGGACCGACACCGGAATGGCCGCAAAGCCGACCATCGAGCAGATGAAGGTGCCCGCGTTCATGGCTGTTGGCGGGGATGCGGTGATTGCCGGCGGCAAGTTCGGTCCTTTTCACTGGACATTCAAGTCCCCGCAACGGACAACGGTTGCCGTTCAAAAAATCTACGCCTATCTGAAGCAGAAAGGCATGCGGAAAATCGCCATTCTGACCGCAGCCGACGGATTCGGCAAGGATGGCAAGGCTGCAATGGAATCCCTGGCTCCCGAATACGGAATCACGATAGCCGCATCTGAGTCCTTTCAGGCAACGGACAGCGACATGACGGCTCAGCTCATCAACATCAAGACAGCTTTGCCGGATGCCATTGTCTGCTGGACCATCGGCAAGGCGGGCTCGATTGTAGCCAAGAACGTCAGGCAACTGGCCATTCAGGTTCCGCTTTTCCAATGCCATGGGCTTCCGGACCCCAAATACATTGAACTGGCCGGAAAGGCATCCGAAGGCAATATCATGCCTTCTACAAAATTGATGGTAGCCTCCCAGCTTCCGGATACCGATCCCCAGAAAAAAGTCATCCAGGAGTTCATTCATTTGTACAGCGATGTCTTTCACTATGACCAGAAGTTTCCAATCAATACCCACTCCGGATACGCCTGGGATGCGATATACATCGTTGCCGACGCCATGAAAAAAGCCGGCACGGACAATGAAACGCTCCGGAATGCCATTGAAAAAACCACGGGCTATGTCGGGGTCAGCGGCATTTATAACATTACGCCCGAAGACCATAACGGGCTTGGGGTGGACTCCATGGTTCTTGTTCAGATCACAGACGGGCAGTGGAAACTCCTGCAATAGTGCAGGAGCTGCCGTCTGCGGAACTACGTCAAAGCCGGACGCCGGTCTTTTGTCCGAGTGCTTCTGTCGGCTGAACGATGATCGCGCTATTTGTCAATCTCACGGAGGCGGATGCCAATACCTGTCTGCTGATTCTGGCATCCGCAGGGATTTCCTGCAAGATTGACGGGCATCCGGATGAGTGGACGGTGCTGGTTCCTCCGGAGGATGTCAAAAAAGCCCTCGAGGAGATTGAGAAGTATTTCCAGGAAAACCGTGAAATTCCGGATGAAGATGATGCCTGGAGCGGTATTTTTAATAAATTCCCCGTCGGCGTCGGGGCGGCGCTGGGGCTTCTGGCCGGCCATGTTTTCATGATCCATCATGGGGGAATTTCGTATTTTTCGGAAAAATATGGCGCATCTGCGGCGGCCATCCTGGACGGGGAAATTTACAGGACCGTAACCGCCCTGATGATCCATGCCGATTCGGTGCATCTTGCCGGCAACATGGCCGCCCTGGCGCTTTTTTTTACCGTAGTATGCAGTGTTCAGGGCTTTGGAATCGGATTATTTTGTTTGCTTGCATCCGGGGCCTTGGGTAATTATTTCACCGCGATGCTTTACGGCGCCTCCCATCTTTCAATCGGATCATCCACTGCCGTTTTCGGGGCAGTCGGCATTCTCATCTCGCATCAGACATTCGTCAGTTTCCGGTCTGCCGAACAGCGTTTCCGGGCATGGCTGCCCCTTGGAGGGGGCCTATGTCTTCTCGGGCTGTTCAGCGAAGGCGCCCATACCGACATTCTAGCCCATCTTTTTGGCCTGATAAGCGGCGTGGCAGTCGGTTGTTTTTTCGAATTGCTGACAGGAAAACCGCCGGGCCCGCATATTCAGTCTTTCTTCTTTTCACTGACGCTGGCCATTATCCTGATGTCGTGGCTTCGGTTGGGATGACATCGGCACTTCGAACAGGTGTTTCCGCTCTCGTTTTCTTTTCAAGGATACCTTGTCATTTCTGAATTCCGCGTAAGGTGCTGGTATTTATATGTGACTGATAATTTCCTTGACAGGGGCAAATGGAAATGTAAACATACGATTCAAATATACATTTGAATCGTATGTTTTATCTATTGGAGTTCTTAATGAAATCCGAAAAAAAAACCGATCGCGATACGCAGGCCCGGCTGCTCAAGAGCGCCTGCGAAGTGTTTGCCCAGAAAGGATACCGGGAGGCAACGCTTGCGGAGATCTGTGAGCGGGCAAATGCAAACATTGCCGCGGTGAATTATTATTTCCGTGACAAGGCAACCCTGTATGCCGAGGCCTGGCGCCAATCGTTTCGGCGCTCCCTGGAGATTTATCCCGCCGACGGAAAGGTGCCGGCGGATGCGCCGCCCGAAGAGCGGCTTCGCGGGCGAATTCAGTCCATTCTGCAGCGGATAGCAGATCCGAAAAGCTATGAATTTGACATTCTGTACAAAGAGCTGGTCAATCAGACGGGGCTGTTAAGCGACGTCATGCAGGAAGCCATCGAGCCCATCCGGCGCGGGCTTTTTGTCCTGATGCGGGAGCTTCTGGGCGAAAAAGCCACCGATCTGCAGGTGCAGCTTTGCCAGATGAGCATCCGGGCACAGTGCTTTGATCTGATCGTCCGGGAACAGCGTCGAAAGCAATCCTCCCGCGGAACAAAACTCCCGGGGCCGCCATTTCTGGATGTGGATATCGCGGTTCTGGCGGATCATATTTTGCGTTTCAGCCTGGCGGGCATTCGGGAACTGCGCCTGGAGATTGAATGCAAGGCGTGTCATCACCCTTGAACAATTTGCAGTTTGATGCCCTCAGCATGCATCCGATTGTACCTTTTGCTTCCCATTTTCAGCGAGATGAACCATGAAGATTAAGAAAATCGTGATTACGGTCATTGCATTCGGACTTATTGCAGCAGCCTTTGCCATGTATTTCCGGAAAAACAACGGGCAGCCCGCTACCTATCGAACCGCGGCGATCACCCGCGGCGATCTTATGGTTTCCATCAGCGCCACCGGTACTGTGGAACCTGAGGAAGTGATCGATATCGGCGCACAGATCGCCGGACAAATATTGAAATTCGGACAGGATAAGAACGGGAAAACCGTTGATTATGGATCCGCAGTCGAATCGGGCACGATTCTGGCCCAGATTGACGACTCCCTGTATGCGGCGGATGCCGCATCGGCGGCAGCGCTTGTTCAGGTGAACAAGGCGTCGCTGCAAAGCGCCGAAGCCAACCTTGAACAGTTGAAGGCCAAGCTTTACCAGGCACAGCGCGATTGGGAGCGGGCGCAAAAGCTCGGCCCTTCCGAGGCCCTGGCCTTTACCAGCTATGATGCGTATCAGGCGGCTTTTGAAACAGCCCGGGCGAACGTTGCAGTGGGACGGTCCGCAATTTCTCAGACAACGGCCGCCGTGTCCCAGTCCGAGGCATCGCTCCGGCGTGCCCAGCGAAACCTGAGCTACTGCACGATCAAATCGCCGGTCAAAGGGGTCATCATCGACCGCAGGGTCAACATCGGCCAGACGGTGGTGGCCAGCCTGAGTGCGCCAAGCCTGTTTCTGCTTGCCAAAGACCTCAGGCGCATGCAGGTCTGGGTGGCTGTCAACGAGGCGGATATCGGCAAAATCCATCCGGGCATGCCGGTCAGCTTCACTGTGGATGCGTTTCCGGGTGAAACTTTCCGTGGAGAGGTCGGTAAAATCAGGCTGAACGCTTCCATGAGCCAGAACGTTGTCACATATACGGTTGAAGTCGTAACGGATAACTCAAACGAGCGCCTGCTGCCCTATCTGACCGCCAATGTCCAGTTTGAGATCAGCCATCTTAACAGTGTTCTGCTGACACCGAATGCCGCCCTCAGGTGGACGCCGCCGGCCGAGCAGGTTGCACCGGAATATCGAAAGGGGCCTTTGGGGGCTTCCGGCGAAAGCGGCGGAAGTGAAGCAGCGAAAAAGCCGGATTCAAAACCGGATGCAAAACCGGAGAAAGTTCTTCCGGAAGGTCAAAAACGCGGCATTCTCTGGGTTCAGCAGGGAAATTTTCTGGTACCGATTCGTGTGAAAGCGGGCCTCAGCGACGGCGTGATGACTGAAGTTCAGGGGGATAAGCTGAAAGAAGGCATGGCAGTGATTCTGGGACAACAGGTCCAGTCAGCCGCTCCTGCCGGAACCGCCAATCCCTTTATTCCCCAGTTTGGCAGAGGTCGCGGAGGCGGGCGATAGCAAGTTATGGATCTGATCGAACTAAAGGATATCTACAAGACCTACCATATCGGTGATATGGACGTTCCGGTCCTGAAAGGCGTCTCGCTCCGGATCGCCAGGGGCGAACTGGCGGCGCTCATGGGCTCATCCGGCTCCGGTAAAAGCACGCTGATGAATATCCTGGGATGCCTGGACCGGCCATCATCCGGTGAATACTGGCTGAATCAAAAAGAAGTCGGCGGGTTTTCTGCGGATGCGCGCGCCCTGCTGCGCAACAACACCATGGGCTTCGTATTTCAGAGTTTCAACCTGCTTCCGCGTGCCACGGCCCTTGAAAATGTCTCCATGCCGCTGTCCTACGCCGCCGGTCATGTTTCCGATAAAGAAGCCCGGAAGCGGGCCTCGGAAATGCTCGGCCGCGTGGGACTCCGGGACAGAATGGATCACGAGCCTTCGCAGCTTTCCGGAGGACAGCAGCAGCGGGTGGCGATTGCCAGAGCCCTGATCAACCGGCCGCCGGTTCTCTTTGCCGATGAGCCAACCGGAAACCTGGATTCACGCACCAGCGACGAGGTGCTTCAGATGTTCCGGAAATTGAACCGGGAAGACGGGATTACAATCATTATCGTCACCCATGATCCGGCTGTGGCCAAACATGCCGATCGGATCATCCGCATCACCGACGGCGTGATTCTGGATGAATCGGCACCTGGAGGCGGCGACTGATGAAAATTCACCGGACCGTGCGGACGGCGTTTTTGGCCCTTCGGCGAAACCCCATGCGTGCCATGCTGACAACGCTTGGGATCGTGATCGGTGTTGCCGCCGTGATTGCCATGATGGAAATCGGAAACGGCTCGTCAGCAGCGATTCAAAAATCCATCGCCAGCATGGGTGCCAATACCGTTCTGATATTGCCGGGCACTGCCGCAAGCGGCGGGGTGAGCTTCGGTTCCGGCAGCGCCATGACCCTGACTCCCCGGGATTATGAGGCCATCCTTCGGGAGTGTCCTTCGGTTTCCAGCGCGGCCCCGGTGGTCCGCGCGCGGACACAGGTGGTTTACGGAAACCGGAACTGGGTTCCCAACACGATCTATGGAACCACGCCGTCATTTCTTGACGTGCGCGAGTGGACCGATCTGGCCGAGGGCGAAATCTTCACTGAGCGCGATGTCCTGAACGCCAACAAGGTATGCGTGCTGGGCCAGTCTCTGGTTCAGCAGTTGTTTCAGGAAGAATCCCCCATCGGCAAGGAAATCCGCATCAAAAATGTCTCGTTCCGGGTCATCGGTGTGCTTTCCGCCAAAGGGGCCAACATGATGGGATCGGATCAGGATGATATTCTGCTGGCACCGTGGACCACCATCAAGTACCGGGTTACCGGCTCCTCGCTGGTTAATACCAATCAGAGCAGCAGTTCCGCCGATACTTCCACCACGGTCAACTCGCTCAGTTCGCTTTATCCGGGTGGTCAGCAGAGCCTTTATCCCGTTGGATCAACCATTCAGGCTGCGGACAACCCCATGCCCGTGCGCTTTACCAATATCGATCTGATCATGACCGCCGCGGTTTCCGCATCGGAAATTCCCGCGGCGATTCAGCAGGTATCCGAAACCCTTCGTGAACGCCACCGCATCCGAAGCGGTGAGCCGGACGATTTCAATATCCGCGACATGACTGAGATGACCAGAACCCTTTCATCGACCACGATGCTGATGACCAATCTGCTGCTGTGCGTGGCCTTGATCGCGCTCCTTGTCGGCGGGGTGGGGATCATGAACATCATGCTTGTTTCGGTCACGGAGCGGACCCGCGAGATCGGGCTCCGAATGGCGGTCGGCGCAAGGGCGCGCGACATTCTCAGGCAGTTTCTGGTGGAATCCGTCGTGCTGTGTCTGGTCGGCGGCGGGATAGGCATTCTGCTTGGCCACGGCGGCTCGCTGCTGGTTCAGTTGTTTCTTCACTGGCCCATCCAGAATTCTCCGGGCGCTATCGCCGCAGCGGTTCTGGTTTCAGCCGGCGTGGGCATCATCTTTGGGTATTATCCGGCGTGGCGGGCATCGCGCTTGGACCCGATCGAGGCCCTGCGCTACGAGTAATGGGAAAATCGCAGATTCCCGTTCAAGGAGTATTCATATGCTGTCTAAATATCCATTGGCTTCTTTCAAATCAATTCCGGTCTTCGGACTGCTCCTTTGTCTGGCGATATCGCCCGGTTGTGCCGTCGGCCCCGACTATCGGCAGGAGGAAACACCCGTACCGGATTCCTGGGACAGCCCTGTTCCGGAGTCCGTTTCCCAAACAGCTCCGGACTTGGCCAGATGGTGGACTTCTTTTGATGATCCGGTTCTGGTCTCCCTGGTGGAAAGAGCCTTTGCATCGAATCTGGATCTGAAGCTTGCGGCATCCCGCATCCGGCAGGCCAGGGCCGCAAGGGGCATTGCGGCTGCCGGACTGGGGCCTGCGGTAAGTGCCGGAAGCTCTTTCCAGCGCAGTCGCTCATCGCCGGGAGGAACCCTGAGCACCAAAACCGATACATCCGAAGGGGTGATCTCAAACCTCTATCTGGCCGGCTTTGACGCTTCCTGGGAACTGGATGTTTTCGGCGGCACCCGGCGCGGGGTGGAAGCCGCGGATGCCGACCTTCTGGCTACGGTTGAAAACCGAAACGGTGTTCTGGTGACGCTGGCGGCCGAGACCGCGATCAATTATATCAATCTGCGCGGCTATCAGCAGCAGATTCAGATTGCCCGTGACAATCTGAAGGCCCAGCAGCACAATGCAGAACTGACGCGAAAAATTTATCAGGCAGGACTTACCGGCGCACTGGACACGGCCAACGCAGATGCCCAGGCAGCGAACACCGCCGCCCAGATTCCGGTGCTGGAGTCTTTGGCCAGGCAGGCCATCTACAGCCTCAGCCTTCTGATAGCACGGGAGCCCGGAGCCCTGCTGGCGGAACTGACAGCCCCTTCTGCCATTCCCGTCGCCGCGCCGACTGTTCCTGCAGGCGTTCCTACAGAGCTTCTCCGGCGTCGTCCGGACATCCGCAGCGCTGAAGCTGCGATTCACGCGGCAACGGCTCGCATCGGCGTTGCCACTGCCGATCTCTTTCCAAAATTCACACTGACCGGCTCAGCCGGGTATCAGGGAAATGATGTCAATAACTGGCTGAACTGGGCCAATCGCTTCTGGTCATTCGGACCTTCGGTCAACTGGCAGATATTCGACACCGGTAAAACCCTGTCCAGTATCGAACTGAACAAGGCGCTGCAGGAGCAGTCGTTTATCTCGTACCGGCAAACCGTTTTGAGCGCACTTCAGGAAGTCGACAACGCATTGATCGCTTTTGCCAAGGAGCGGGATCACTGCCGGGCCCTATCAGATGCCGTGGCCGCCAACCGCAAGGCGGTATCCCTGTCAAGCCAGCTTTATACGAACGGGCAGACGGATTTTTTGCAGGTTCTCCTTGCGCAGCGCTCCCTGTATGCTTCGGAAGATGCCCTGGTTCAAAGCCAGCGCAGCGTATCGGCAGATATCGTTGCAATCTATAAGGCGCTTGGTGGCGGATGGGAATGATTGAATCCGGAAATGATCCTTAAGGCGCCATGCACAAGGGGCGTCAATTTGCCTTGAGGTCCGCTTTGTTGCGGAAATCTTTGTCCGGTCCGGTTTGCAGGTGAATGCCGATAAACCAGAGCATCAGGGCCAGAGCAGCGGAAAGAAAACCGATGGTGAATGCAAGTGATCTGCCATGCCATAACCCATCAAACCATTGCATGAACTCTGCGCCAAAAACGTTTATTTTTCCGCCGTAGACCTCAAGCTGGCGCAGATATTTTTTGGTGTCCAGGGGGTCGTATCCCAGCGGGTCGGAAGGAGCGGGTTCGGCGGTAAGATAAACAATGACGGCGCTTCCCCAACCGATGGTCAAAATGACGAGGGATAGAAAAGTATAATATCGGATGCGGATATTTTTCAGGATCCGGTCGGGAGGAAAAAAGACAAGGTGTTTTTCGCTGTTTTTTTGATAAAGACTTTCCTGAATGGTCATCAATGTATCGTTTGAGATGCTGTAGCCGCGCTTTTTAAGTTCGGTTGCCGCCGTTTCAACGGCTTCGGGCTTGTATTTTGAAGAATTGTGAATGTAATCCAGAAGCTCTGAATGCGACAGTGTCGGGATCCGTCTGTAAAACGTTTCTGTCATTTCAGGTTTCATGCATTATTCTGTTTTCTCGTTTTTGATCGATATTTCCTTTTGCGGAAAAGGGATGTCGATCTTTCCGTCCCGAAACGCCTGATGAATTCCCCGAATGATCCTGTCCCTGGCCAATCCCCGGTTGCAAGGGTTCTTGATCCAGGCCAGAAGCTCCAGTTCCACCGCCCAGTCCCCGAAATCCCGGCATCGCACTCTTGGCGCAGGTTCTTGAAGAACGAATGGATTGTCCTTCATCGAATCGAGAATGACATTCTCGACCTTTGATAGGTCGCTGTCATAGGCGACACCCACACGACACCTGATGCGAAACTGCGGCAGCAGCCGGGTTTCATTCATGATTTTGGAGCCGACCATGACTGAATTGGGAACGGAAATCATGACATCGTCGCGGGTGCGTATCCGGGTGCTGCGAATGCCGATGTTGACGACTTCGCCGCGCTCTCCGTCGGTCAGAACGACGAAATCCCCGATGTGATAGGGCCGGTCCAGAAAGATGGTGATTCCGCCGAAAAAGTCCGATAGGGCGTTTCTGGCGGCAATGGCGCCAACCGCTGTCACAAGACCTGCCGATGTCAACAAGGGACTTAAATCAAGCGACCAGACCCGCAGCAAGATATAGCAGCCTCCGGTGACAAACAGCAGGGTGATCAGATTGTTGACAAGGGCCATGGCGTGGGCGATATTGGCCTCTTCTGTGTGCTGATCGGTCAGACGGGAAAAATAGGTTCGGGATATGCCAACCAATTGCCAGGTCCAGGCGATTACAGGCAGCGACTGCATGAAAGCGATGAATTCGTCCCACCAGAAATATTCCCGAAACCCTGACTGTTCAACGGCATCGTCGGCAAAGACGGCGATTGTTGTCAGGATCACAGGCAGCCAGATGCGACGAATTACCGGAGATTCGGCAGTGAAGGAAGAAGCAGAGGCTTTTCCTGCGATGATTTTGATCAATACCAGATACAGGAGATAACCAAGAAGCGTTCCGAACAGCAGAATCAGCAGGCCGTGGACAGCAGGGTTTCGGTTGAGCCATTGCATAAACATCATCAATTAACCTTGATTTGTCAGATGGACGATCACTCTGCCGTGCTGTCCTCCGGATAACATCCTATGAATGGCAGGTTCAAGGTCTTCCAAGGGGATTTCCGTATGGAGAAGATCCAGATGACTGATTTTCCACTCCCCTGCGATTTTGTGCCAGATTTTCTGCCTGAGCGGCATGGGAGTGCTGGCCGAATCAATGCCGTAAAGGGTGATCCCCCTTAAAATAAACGGGTAAACCGTTGCGGCAAAAGCAGGGGATGCCACATTCCCGCAACAGGTGACCGCAGCCCGCTGATGGGTCGACTTGATCACCGATGCCAGAATGTCCCCGCCGACGGTATCCACGACGCCGGCCCATCTGGCTTTAAGCAGGGGACGGTCCGGAATGTCCGAGATATCCGCCCGTGTTATAACCGCTTTTGCGCCGATATTTCGAAGGAAATCATGCTGGTCGGTTTTTCCCGTGGCAGCGGTCACCGAATAGCCGATTTTCGAAAGAATGGAAACAGCCATGCTTCCGACACCGCCGGTTGCGCCAGTGACCAGGATGTCGCCGGAACCGGGGGTCAGTCCATGATCGATGAGCTTGAGCACCGACAGGGACGCCGTAAAACCGGCGGTGCCGTAAATCATGCTTTCCTTGATGGAAAGATTCTCCGGCAGTCTTACCACCCAGTCTGCGGGAACCCGGACATACTGGCCGAACCCGCCGGAAGTATTCATGCCAAGATCATATCCGGTTACCAGAACCGGATCACCGGGCAGGAAAGCAGGGTGAGCGCTTTGTGCAACAACACCGGCGGCGTCAATGCCGGGGGTGTGGGGATAGGTTCGCGTGACGCCTCGGTTGCCGGTCGCGGACAAGGCATCCTTATAGTTCAGGGAAGAATAGACGACCTGAATCAGGACATCTCCGGCCGGAAGATCCCGGATGGATTTTTCGCCGATCCGACTTTCATAACGGGTTTCGGAAGTCGCCTGAACGATCATGGCCTTGAAAGTTTCGGGAATCATGGTCACCTCGCTGTGTGCTGCTATTGATCACCGGGGATACATGCCGTTATGGTAGATATAATCGAAATAGTATCGGTGGTATTCATCCGATTCGGAACCGACGGGTTTTGCATACGGATGGTTTTCCTTAACCGCCAGATCCTGAACGCCTTTCAGCCATTTATCCAGGGCATAGCCATAAATGACATTCCGGAGAATCCTGGGATCAACGAACTGAAGCTCCTTGTTGTGCTGAATGAAATCCTCAAGGCCTTCGATCACGGAACGCACGTTCCGGACATAAATCGTGTCATCCGAATTTTCATCCAGATACGCCTGATGAAAGCGGTTGATCAGGCATTTAAAGCTTCCCTCAATAGCGTCAATACAGTTCATGACATTCTACCTTTCCAGGATTGATGAGTTCATGCGTCATGATAATCTGAAAAAATGAAAAGTCAAAAACTTCCTCCAGTTCATCGGTGATAGTCCCATCGCGTCATGGCCGGGCATTTGCCGGCAGTGATCGGCCGGTCCGGTCTGCCGGCGCATTTTCCAGGACAGGAAATCCCCTTCTTGAAATCTTGACGAACCCCCCTGAACTGTGTCATAAAAAGAGCATGAAATCTTCCAACGCCAATCCCACCGCAGGACAAAACATCACCATGATTTTTGCGGTCATGGTGATCGTGTTCATGTTTTTCCTGATCATCGTGGGCGACAAGGGCATCTCCGACCTCCAGTTGGTGAAAACCGAGCGACAGACCCTGTTAAGTGCACATGGCGAACTCACCCGGAAAAATCTTGCCCTCTATCATGAAATTGAACGGTTAAAAAAAGATCCCGAATATATTGAGTCCATTGCAAGAATCGAGCTGGGGCTGATCGGCAAAAAAGAAATCGTGATCAATATGAACAATGTCACAACAGGTGCGGAAAAAAAATAAGCGGGTGACAGTGAATCAGAGAACCCTTATGCCCGCGCTCCCGGCCCCCGAAGCCCTTCCCACCATTTTGGCGTAGTTGACGCCCGCGGCACGCAGCGCTGCTACCAGTTGCTGCGCCTGATCCGCCCGAACGGATAAAAGAAGGCCTCCCGAGGTCTGCGGGTCATAGAGAAGCTCCTCTTGTTCGGCGGAAAGGCCTGCAGAAATCTTAAGATGTACTGCGACGAGTTTCCTGTTGGCCGCATTGCTTCCCGTGGTTTCCCCCTTGCGATACATTTCCAATGCATTGGCATAAAATGACAGATCGGCATAAACAAGATCGATCCGGATGCCGCTGCCGCGGGCCATCTCCAGGGTGTGACCCAGGATGCCAAAGCCGGTGACATCCGTGCAGCCGTGAATGTCATACGCCAGTGCGACCTGAAGGGCGGTGTGGTTGAGGGCCGCAACTTCCGGCAGGATTGCTTCCAGCTCCGTCCATGGCAGCTTTCCGGCCCGGTGTGCATTGAAAAGAACGCCGGTTCCCAGTGGTTTTGTGAGGACGAGGGCATCACCGGGGCGAACCCCCGTGTTGGTCAGAATTCGGTCCGGTGAAACGATTCCGGTGACAGCCAGACCGTATTTGGGCTCCTCGTCGTCCACGGAATGACCGCCGGCAAGCGATGCGCCGGCCTCCGTGATTTTTTCATGGCCGCCGCGAAGAATCTCCCTGAGAACGTCCGGCCCGAGTTTCTTCATGGGATACATGACAAGATTCAGCGCCGTGACGGGGCGCCCTCCCATGGCATAGACATCGGAGAGGGAATTGGCGGCGGCGATGCGACCGAACCAGACTGGATCATCAACCGGCGGCGTAATGAAATCGACGGTTGAAATGACCGCCAGCTCCGGGCTCAGCCGATAGACAGCGGCATCGTCGCTCGACTCAAAGCCTACCAGAAGATCGGGGTCGGTGGGTGAGGGAAACCCCTGAAGCGCGTCCGACAGAGCCGTCGGACCAATTTTCGCCGCTCAGCCGCAAGTCCGCGCAAGGCCGGTGAGTGTTTTTTTTCTGCCAAAAATATTCAACTCTCATTCCTTTTTCGGATAAATATATCAACTGGATAATTCTGTCAAATTCTATCGGGATATCGGGTTGACCCCATTATGCGCATGGCCGATTGCAGAAGGTAACGCGCCAGGGATTCACAGAAGATAGAATAAGGGAACCGGCTAAGCTGCTTTAAGCCCAAATGCATCCAGTTAAAAGAATTCTTCCTCAACATGCAAGGCGCCCGAACCCTTCGCACTTAAAAATAAACGGTGCCGCTTTGCTCTTTTAATCACCAGTTGCCGCCACGGATACGGATTTTTGAGTATTACCCCCAGCCCGAGTTTCAATCTTGACGACTCCGCAAAAAGTCCGGATGCTGCGTTGCGCTGCATCCTTCGTCGTTGCGGCGTACCATAAGTACGCCTCGCTCCTCAGGATTTGCGCGCCTTGCCTGCGAACTTTTTGCAAAGCCGTCCGAATATTGACTTTTTGCGAGGCCATCAATCTTGCCTGTGTCTGGAAGTGAAAAAAAGATTATTTCGGTGAACGCAATCGCATCTTGGAATATATCCACGATAGTTATAACAAATATGAATTTGCTAAATAGTATTTGTTAATATATCCTGCCGCTCGAAAAATCAATAATTGATAAGTCGCCAATAAGTCTCAAACACTGTCGCTTTGCCGGATCGCGGACAGGGCCGGCAAGGGTATAAACAATGATTGCGCGTTTGATGAATAATTAACCAATATCTGAAGGAGGCCATCATGGTTGAGGATTATCGGGGGATGTGGGAGGATTTGGGACTTGACCTGGCGGGGCACGACGCGCTTTTGGGCGTTTTGGGCGGCGCCTATCGGGATATTTTTCTATCGCAAAAAAATCGCCCGGAGACAATGAGCTATTTTGATTTTGTAATGAGCGAAGTTCACGGGCTGCGGATCCGGGAAATTCTGGATGAAAAAAAAGCAG